>NZ_JBEXLH010000055.1:0-59629 GCF_040609855.1 Nonomuraea sp. NPDC004580
CCTATTCCCTCTTGCTAGAAGATACTTATTGAGTTTGGAAACAGCTGAAATTCCAGAAAAATTGCTTTTTCAGGTCTCTCTGCTGCCGGAAATGCTCTCTGTTCAAAAAGCTTTTACACTCTTGACCAGCGCACTCCGTCACCATACCATAGCACTCTTTGAGTTTCCTCTAATCAGGTTCCACCAAACAGATACCCCGGTGTTTCACGGAATGGTACGTTTGCCCCGCCGCCGCTCCTCCTGGGCGGGTGCCGGGGCGTACGTGGGTGGTGCTGGGGGTTCCGGTGGCGGTGGGCGCGCTGGGGATGGGGGCGTTCGTGGCCGTCTACAACGCGGCGGGCTTCCGGCTCTCCGCCCCGCCGCTCTCGCTCAGCCCGGCCGCCGCGTCGCTGGTGTTCCTGTCGTACGCGATGGGCACGATGTCCTCGGCCACCGCGGGCCGGCTCGCCTCCCGGCTGGGCCGCACACCCGCGCTGGTGACGGCGCTGGCCGTGACGGTCGCGGGCTCGGCCCTGACCGCCCACTCGTCCCTGGTCGTCATCGCCCTCGGCTTCGCCGTCCTGACCGCCGGCTTCTTCGCCGCCCACGCCATCGCGAACGCCTGGGTCACCGCCGAGGCGCCTCCGCACGCCCGCGGGCGCGCCGCCGGGGTCTACACGCTCTGCTACTACCTGGGCAGCGGCGCGGGCGGCACGACGGGCGCCGTCGTGTACGGCCACGCGGGCTGGCCCTGGCTGATCGCCCTGACGTCGGCCTGGCTCCTCCTGGCCGCGTCGGCCGTCCTCGCCACGCATCGCCTCAGCCGCCCGGCCGCCGCGTGACACCGGGCGGCCGTCCCCGGCGGTGGCGGCACCGGCCTCACCTCGCGACTGAGCGGGCGAGGGCGTCGCCGAGCCAGGTGAGGGTGGTGCCGATCGGGGCCCGCTCGCCGGTGACCTCGCCGACCAAACGCCAGTAGCGGCGTACGCGGGGGTCGTGGTCGCCGGCCACGATGCCCAGAAGCTCGCGGCGGAAGCCCGGGGTGTCGGAGCGGCGCCGCACGGCGGCGTGGGCGGCCACGAAGCGGTCCAGCTCGGGGCCGGGAGCGGGGGGCTCGCCGGCGGCCACGAGCGGCTCGGCCAGCGCGACGGCCGCACCGACGCCCCGCATCAGCTCGTTCTCGTCGGTGATGGCGCGGGCGTTCTCCCTCGCCTTGGCGCGCAGGCCGCGGGTCAGTGACCGGTGGCCGGTCACGGCGACCAGCTCGGCGTACGCGACGACCTGCGGCGGCGTCGGATCAGGCGGCGGCGGAGGTGCGGCCATGGACAGGAACGAGCCGAACAGCTCGTCGGAGACGGGCAGCACCATCTGCAGCCGCCAGAACGCGACCAGCCGCTCGCGGGCGGCCTGCGCGTCCTCGACGGCGGCGAGCAGCGCGAGCCGCCCGGCCCGCTCGGCGGCCCCCGCCTCCTCGACCGCCCGCAGCCGGGCCCGCCGCCAGGCCAGCTCGCGCAGCTGGACGTCGAGCGCCGCGCGTTCCGCCGCCACCGCCCGCGCCACGGTCGTCTCGCCTTCGAGCACCGAGGCGATCGCGTTCAGCCCGAGCCCCAGCCCGCGCAGCCGTCTGACCAGGACGAGCCGCTCGACGGCCGCCCGGTCGAACCTGCGGTGGCCGCCCGTGCTGCGCACGGACGCGATGACGCCCTCGTCGCAGTAGAAGCGGATGGTCCGCACGGGCACGCCGCTGCCCGTGCCCGATCCGCTCGACGCCCTGCCGGGCGCGCCGGACACCTGGGCGTCATGGCTGCGTGACGGCGCCGAGGACCTGATCACCGCCGTACGGACGGCGGCCCCTGACACCTCCGTCTGGTCCTTCAACGGGCCGGTGCCGCCGGTGTTCTGGCTGCGCCGGATGCTGTGCGATACCGCCGTCCACCACTACGACGCGGCGGCCACCACCGGCGCGCCCCACACGATCGCCGACGACCTCGCGGCCGACGTGATCACTGAGGCGATGGAGCTCATCACCGCACCGGAGTCACAGGCGTTCAAGCCCGAGCTGACCGCGCTGCGCGGCCACGGCGAGCGGCTGGCCGTGCGCCCCGACGGCATGACCGGCTGGCTGATCACCAGAACGCCGGAGGGGCCCATGTGGGAGCGCTCCGACGCGGACGCCGACGTGGTGCTGTCGGGCCCGGTGGCCGAGTGCATGCTGGTGCTGGCCAGGCGCGTGCCGCCCGCCCGGGTGCACGGCGACCGGGCGCTGCTGCGGCACTGGCTGGATCACACCGTGTTCTGAGTGCGGTCAGAGCTCGACGTGGGTGTGGGGGTCGCCGCCGATGCGGCCGCCTGGCAGCGCGTCAAGCCTGGCCATCTCGTCAGGGGTCAGGCTGAAGTCGAAGACCTCGAAGTTCTGCCGCATACGGTCGGTGTCGGCCGACTTGGGGATGGGCACGGCGCCGAGCTGGAGGTGCCAGCGCAGCACCACCTGGGCGGGCGTACGGCCGTGCGCGGTGGCCAGCTCGGTGACCACGGGGTCGTCGAGCAGCTTCTGCCCGAGGCCGAGCGGGCTCCACGACTCGGTGACGATGCCGTGGTCGGCGTGCCAGGCCCGCAGCTCGGTCTGGGCGAAGCCGGGGTGCAGCTCGATCTGGTTGAGCACCGGCCAGACGCCGGTCTCGCCGGCGATCCGCTCGATCTGCGCGGGCGTGAAGTTGGACACGCCGATCGAGCGGGCCAGGCCCTCCTCACGCAGGCGGACGAAGGCGCGCCAGGTGTCGGCGTACAGGTCGCGGCCGGGCAGCGGCCAGTGGATCAGGTAGAGGTCGACGTAGTCGAGGCCGAGCCGGCCCAGGCTGGCCTCGCAGCCGCGCAGTGCGGCGTCGTAGCCGTGGTCGGCGCCGCGCAGCTTGGTGGTGACGAACACGTCCTCGCGGGGCACGGCCGCCTCGTTCACGGCGGCGCCGACGCCGCGCTCGTTGCCGTAGGCGGCGGCGGTGTCGACCAGCCGGTAGCCCAGCGAGAGCGCGTGCGTCACGGCCTGGCGGGCCTCCTCGTCGTCCATGGGCCAGGTGCCGAGGCCGAGTCGCGGCATGGGACGTCCGTCAGCGAGCATGACAGTCATGGCGGTGTCCCTTCCCCAGGGGCGGGCCGCCCAATCAGCCCTCCAGATAGCGCAGGATCGCCAGCACGCGGCGGCTGTAGCCCGGGTCGCGGGGGAGGTCGAGCTTGTCGGTGATGGCGTTGACGTGCTTCTCCACCGTGCTGAGCGAGACGTGCAGGCGTTCGGCGACGGCGGCGTTGACGAAGCCCTGGGCCAGCAGCTTCAGCACCTCGCTCTCGCGCGGGCTGAGCGTGCTCAGCGGGTCGGTACGGGTGGCGCGGGCCATCAGGCGGCGCACCACCTCGGGGTCGAGCACGGTGCCGCCGGCGCGGACGCGTTCGAGCGAGCCGAGGAACTCGCCCACCTCCGACACCCGGTCCTTCAGCAGGTAGCCGAGCCCTTCTGTGGCGCCGGCCAGGAGGCGGGCGGCGTAGTGCTGCTCGACGTACTGGGACAGGACGAGCACGCCGACGTCGGGGAGGCGTTCGCGGATCTCCAGGGCCGCGCGCAGGCCGTCGTCCTTGTGCCTCGGCGGCATGCGGACGTCGATGACCGCCACGTCGGGCCGGTGGCGCTCGACCGCGTCGAGCAGCGCGGGCGCGTCGCCGACCGCGGCCACCACGTCGTGGCCCGCGTCGGCGAGCAGCCGGGTCAGGCCCTCGCGCAGCAGCACGGAGTCGTCGGCGAGTATCAGGCGCACGGCGGCGCCTTGGGCAGGGTGGCGGTGACGCGGGTGGGGCCGCCGGGCGGGCTGTCGACGGTGAACGTGCCGTCGAGGGCCAGGACCCGCCGGGCCAGCCCGGACAGCCCGCCGCCCGAGGGGTCGGCGCCGCCCCTGCCGTCGTCGGAGATCGCCACGCTCACCGCCTGCTCGTCCTCGTCCAGGACCACCAGGATGTCACGGGCGGCGGCGTGCTTGACGGCGTTGGTGATCGCCTCGCGGGCCACGAAGTACAGGGCGGTCTCGATGCGGGTGGCAGGGCGGCCGGACAGCCCGTAGTGGACGGTGACCGGCAAGCCGGCCCGCTCGGCGGCGCCTTCGAGCGCGGCGCGCAGGCCCAGCTCGTCCAGCGCGGTCGGGTAGACGCGCCAGGCGACGCTGCGCAGCTCGTCGAGGAGGCGGCGCGACTCGGCGTAGGCCTGTTCGACCAGCTCGGCCGTGCGCTCGTGGTCGGGGGTGTGCCGGGCGCGGCCGAGCAGCAAGGCGAGGGAGACGCCGCGCTGCTGGACGCCGTCGTGCAGGTCGCGCTCGATCCTGCGGCGCTCGTCGTCCACCGCCTCGACGATGCCGGAGCGGGTGGCGGTCAGCTCGGCGATGCGGGCCCGCATGCGCTCCTGGGCGCTCGGGCCCAGGAAGTACGTGGCCAGCCGCCGTTCGGCAGCGGCCACGCCCAGGATCAGCAGGGCGGACACCGCCAGCAGCACCACCCCGCTGCTCACGCCGAGCATCCCGCTGTCGGTGACCAGGCGGACGCCGGGCAGCTCCAGCGGCACCGGGTCGGACTCGCCCGTGATGAGGGTCCATGTGCCGCCGCCCAGCAGCAGGCCGGTCAGGAACAGCGCGGACGCCGCGGCGTACCCGCCGACCAGGCCAAGGACGGCACGGGCGGCCAGGAACGCGGCCCCGCCCGCGCGCGGCGGCGCGGTCTCGTGCCCGAGCCACCGGAACAGGCGTCCGCGTTCGACCGCGACCAGCCGCGCCACCTCGCGCGCCGCGGCGGGCCGCAGCGCGGGCACGAGCCGGGCCGGGACGACGAGCGCGAGGACGGCCAGCTCTGCCGCCCCGAGCGGGACCCCCATGAGGACCCCGGCGAACGCCCGCGCGATCCGGCTGCCTGACACGGCCGTGAAGTCTATGCCGCCGCCCGTGGAATCGGTCATGCGTCGCGGTGGCGCAGGACGGCCCAGCCTGTCGCGAGGGTCGCCGCCGTCCAGGCCAGCAGCCAGCCCAGGCCCTCCCCCGCCGAGTACGGGATCGGGGCGCCGGTCAGGTTGTCGGTGCTGTCCATGAACGCCAGCCCGGCGAACATCGGCATCCGCAGCGAGACGTCCACCGCGACCTGGCTCCCGGTCATGATGAGCAGCAGCGGCAGGCCCATGAGCAGCATGAACATCACGGAGAGCGTGCCCGCGGCGCTGCGCATCGCGGCGCCGGCGCCGACCGTCATCACGCCGATGAGCGCGTAGTAGCCGCCCGTGGCCAGCAGGTCCCCGACGACCTCGCCGGGCGGCAGCACGACGAGCCCGCCGAACACGTCGATCGACAGCAGGGCGTACACGGCCGCCGTGGCGACCGCCCCCGTCAGGACGCCCGCGAGGACCATCACCGGCGCCACCACCAGCGCCTTGGCGGCCAGCACCATGCCGCGCACGGGCGTGGCCTGGAGGGTGACGCGGATGCCGCCGGAGGCGTACTCGGAGGTGACGGTCAGCATGGCCAGGGCGACCAGCGCGAACTGCGCGAACGACGTGGCCGAGACCACGGCCTCGCTGGCCGTGATGCGCGTGTCCACGCCCTCACGGACGGCCTCGGTCGCGTTCGCGGCGCCCAGCGCCAGCGTCGCGGCGGCGAGCACGGTCAGCACGAACGCGCAGGCCGAGCACCACCACGTGCTCCTGACCGACCACACCCTCACCCATTCGGCCGCGACGCTCTGCCACAGGGCCCGCGGCAGGGCCCGCGGCGACCGGCTCTTCAGCGCGGTCTGGGGAGCGGGGGTCATGCGGCGGCTCCGTATTCGACGCTGCCGGAGGTGAGCTCCTGGTAGACCTGCTCCAGGGACGCCTGTCTGGTGCGGAGTTCGTGCAGGCGGGCGCCCGCCTCGTACGCCAGGTCGCCGACCTGTTCGATGGTGGCGCCGGTGACCTCCAGCTCGTTCTCGGCGAGCCGGTCCACGGTGAGGCCGGCGGCGCGGAGGCGGTCGGCGAGGTCGGCGGCGTGCGGGGTGCGCACGACCACGGCGGTCATCGAGCTGCTCGCGATGACGTCGGCGAGCGGGGCGTCCACGAGCAGCCGGCCCTTGCCGATCACCACGAGGTGGTCGGCGGTGAGCTGCATCTCGCTCATCAGATGGCTGGAGACGAACACCGTGCGTCCCTCGGCGGCCAGGGAGCGCATGAGGCCGCGTACCCAGCGCACGCCGTCGGGGTCGAGGCCGTTCACCGGCTCGTCGAACATCAGCACCTCCGGGTCTCCGAGCAGCGCGGCGGCGATGCCGAGGCGCTGGCTCATGCCGAGCGACAGCGCGCCGGCCCGCCTGCGGGCGGCGCCGGTCATGCCGACGGCCTCCAGCACCTCGCCCACGCGCCGCACGGGGATGCCGTTGCCGCGGGCCAGCGCCGTCAGGTGGGCGTGCCCGCTGCGGCCCGGGTGCACGGCCCGCGCGTCGAGCAGCGCGCCGACCGTGCGCAGGGGGTTCTCGATGCGGTGGTACGGCACGCCGCCGACGAGCGCGGTGCCCGCGGTGGGCCGGTCGAGGCCCAGCACCAGGCGCATGGTGGTGGACTTGCCCGCCCCGTTCGGCCCGAGGAACCCGGTCACCTTCCCCGGCCGCAACTCCAGCGTCAGATCGTCCACGGCGAGCCGATCACCGTACCGCTTGGTCAAACCCTTCAGACTGATCACGACACTTCACGCTAGGAGCGCGCCCCGCCCCCGGCCATGGGGGCACCCCGCCGACCTCAATGGCGGAAACCCGTAACGACGGCTGCGACCAGGACCGGCACCGGCGTGGTGTCGCTGGTCCCCGGATCATGCGGGAAGGTCCCAACCGGGTCCACCGGGCTCCCCCAGCCATACACGCTGACGGTCCGTGCCGATGGTGAGGCCGAAGCCCGACTGATGAGGACTGCCCGCGCCCTGCCACGTCTCAATGGCCTCTTCCACCGCATCCCAGAGCCGGAGCGGGCCGTGCTGGTGTACCGTCCATCCGCCTGCGGAGTCCGGCCTGGCGTCGGCCCGTGATCCGGTGCTGACATCGATGAGGATCGTGGTGTCCTTCCCCCAGGAACATTGCGCCTGAGGCGCGGCGAGCTGGGCGACCCACAGGGCGGTGTCGTTGCGAAGAATCGCCGGATCGATTCTCGACGGGCGGGCTGGGCCGATGCCTGTGATGATCGGCGGGCGTGGCGGTGCCAGGTGGCCGCGGGCGGTCATGAAGGACAGATCCTCCTTCAGGAACCGGCCGCTCGCCGTGCCGTCCTCGGCCACGGTGAGGTGTACGAACGCGACCCCGCCCATCCAGCCCCACATCGGAGTGGTGATGGTGCCACCGCTGCGGGTCTGCCACAGCCACGGCAGCGGGATGACCCGTACCGAGCAGGTGGAGATCACCCTGTCGTACGTGGCGTTCGCGGCATGGCCGTTGAGCCCGTCCGCCACCACACACGTGGGCGTGTATCCGGCAGCAGAGATCGCCTTCTTCGCCCTGGCCGCAACCTCGGGATCGTATTCGATCGAGGTCACCGCCCCCTCGCCGAGCCGGGCGCACATCAGCGCCGTCGAGTACCCGGTGCCGGTGCCGATCTCCAGCACGTTGTCACCTTCGCTGATGCGTGCCGCTTCCAGCATCAAGACCACCAGGCTGGGCAGCGTGGAGGAAGAGGTGGGCGGTCCGATCACGGCACCGGGCGCGTCTTCGGCGAGGACTCCGCCGACCTGTGTGACCCATGTCTGGTCGGCGTAGACGAGGCTCAGCCAGTCGTCCCCGCTCATCGCCGCCCGCCGGACGGGAACCCACCGATCAGCACGAGCCCCATCGGCTCGATACACCGCCTCGCCAAGGAACAGTTCACGAGGGACCTTCATGAGCGCCTCGCGCCACCCCGTGGACCCCAGGCGGTCGGCCAGGGCGAGCCGTAGTTCCGAGGCGGTGTCCGTCATCGCCACCATCCTTGCGTGAGCACGTCGGCGAACGCCCGCGCTATCGCCTCGGAGTCGGGCAACCAGCCCCATTGTCCGTTGGGGTTGCACTCGATGAACGTCCACCCGTCCGTTGCATGATCGCCCAGGTGGGTCTCCAGGGCGAAGTCGAAGCACCCGAACGCCAGCCCGAAGCCGTCAAGATAGGCGTGCAACCCTTTCATGACCGTGTCGGGGACGGCGATGGGTTCATGTATCAGTTCATCCCAATTCCCGCTCCGCCAGTCGAGCGCCCTATCCGGTGTGGTGATCCGGCTTGCGAATGCTGATCGCCCGACCACGGTCACCCTGGCATCCGCCGTCTTGTTCAGTTCCTGCTGGAACATATGGGCCGTGATGGTGACCGACTCGTCAAGGTCCTCTTCTTTGATGCGCTGCGTCCATATAGCTGCTGTATTGCCATCCAGCGGACGCGGCGCCCCCCTGAACGACTTGTAGATGACAGGGCCGTGGTCCGCGGCGAATTTTCTAGCCCGTTCCAGATCATTGGTGATCAGAGTGGCCGGAATGGGAAGGCGATGCTGGGCGGCCATTTGGAGCTGAGCAGGCTTGTCATCTGCGCGTCTGACGGAGATGGGATGATTGACGTACGTGGCGTTGGGAAGACTGTTCAAAATCCCGCCGAGCCCGTGTCGGGCCTCGGTGGCGGCGAAGTCCCGTGCCTGCTGAGGTAAGTGAGCGAACCGGGTGATGTATGGGGTGGGGCGGCGATAGTACACCGCCCCGATCTCGTCCAGGGCGATGTCTCGGCTCGGCGTCTGAAGACGGCCCGTCCATCGCGTCTGGCCATCGCAAAGGCGTGCGCCGAACGTCAGACCAGCACCGATGCTGGCCGGATCCACGCGCACGACGTGCGCCCTCCGCTCGTTCAATGCTTCGATGACCAGGTTCGCGGTGACGTCTTCCGGCGATGTGACCACCAAGACCGCGTTGGACGAGTTACCCATGTGCCTGTCCGATCAGTTGTCGTTCTCGGAGTCGTCGGCGACCTCAGGAGACCCGGATGAGCCGTCGCCACCCCCGCCCTTGGACTTGGTGATGGTCGCGCCCATCTGCATCGGGAGGACTTCCCCGCCCGCGTTGTAGAACCGAGTGATCTGGGTGGCGGGATCGAGGCATACACTTTCGTACCACGACTCTTCTTCGAGGCCGCTTACGGTCATACGCCCCAAACCCCAGGGCGCACGAAGACCTTCGTACGTGCTCATTTACTACCTCCATCGGCCGATTCTTCCGCGTATAAGTACACGCGGGCATGGTAGCTCCCACCTCGATCAGCGTTCCCCGGTGCGCCAACAAACGCTAACGCTCCAACTGCGATGTCGCTATGCATTCGCCCTTCCCCCGGGGTGATATTTCAGCGCAGGCTCAAGGGTTATTTTGAGTGCATTCAGTTGGTTCGAACCGAACTCTCCAGAGCTCATCAGGGTGAAGCGGCCCGGCGGGAGCAGGGGCTCGGGGAGGATCAGGGGGAGCGGACGGTGGCCATCCAGTCCGGGGCCTGGGTGAGCAGGGTTTCCAGTTCTTGCAGCAGGGCCTCGCCCACGACGCCGCCGGCGCGTGAGATCTCCTCGGCGCGGCGGCAGAGCTCGGCCTCCCTGGTGGCGCCGACCGTGGCGCAGGCGCCCTTGAGGCGGTGGGCGAGGGAGGCCGCCTGGGGGCGGTCGCCGTCGCGGACGGCCTGGCGGAGCTCCTCGAACGTGCGGGACGCGGTCGCCAGGTACGCGCGGGCCACGTCGGCGAGCGCGTCGGCGGACAGCCCGGCCAGCTCGGGCGGCAGCCCGGCGGACGCGGCCCACTCGGGGATACTGGCCAGCACGCGCGCCCAGTCCACCGGC
The DNA here is from genome assembly GCF_040609855.1 of Nonomuraea sp. NPDC004580. Classification (NCBI taxonomy): domain Bacteria; kingdom Bacillati; phylum Actinomycetota; class Actinomycetes; order Streptosporangiales; family Streptosporangiaceae; genus Nonomuraea; species Nonomuraea sp. NPDC004580. Next base: position 9,842 of record NZ_JBEXLH010000055.1, read on the forward strand.
TTGGCGAGGTGGTCGTCCATGCCGGCCTCCAGGCAGCGGATGCGGTCGTCCGGCATGGCGGCGGCGGTCATGGCGATGATCGGGGTGTGGACCTCCTCGCGGCTCCTGATCTCCTCGGTGGCGGCGAGCCCGTCGAGCACGGGCAGCTGGCAGTCCATGAAGACCAGGTCGTATCCGCCGGCGAGGACGGCGCGTACGGCCTGCTCGCCGTCGTCCACCGTCTCGACCGCGTGCCCGGCCTGGCTGAGGACGAGCATCGCCACCTGGCGGCTGACCTCGTCGTCCTCGGCCACCAGGATCCGCGCGCCCCCGGCGGGCCCACCGGCTGCCACGGCGGGAGCACCACCAGGCGCGCCGTTAGGGCTGTCAGAGGAGCCGAGCGCGTTCTCCACGGCGGCGAGCAGGCGGCGGCGGCTGAGCGGCCGGGTGATCGGCTGGACGGCGCGTTCCCCGGCCGGGGCGGGCCAGGCGACGCCGGAGCGGCCTGGCGTGACGACCACGATGACGCTGGTGGCCTGGAGCAGCGGGTCGACGAGGATGGCGTGGGCGAGCGAGCGCGGCGTGCCGGGATCGGCGGGGGCGGCGTGGTCGGCGTGGTCATGCCCCGCGCTCAGGTCTAGGGCGACGACGGCCAGCTCGTACGGCTCCCCGCCCTGCGCCGCGGCCCGCAGCAGCCCGAGGGCGGATTCGACGTCCCTGGTCTCCTCGACGTCGGCCCCCGCCTGGGCGAGGAAGCGCGCGGCCAGCGCCCGGTCCTCGGGCCGCTGGTCGGCGATGAGCGCACGCAGCCCTTCGAGCGCCGCGGCACCGGGCTCCGACCAGTCGAGGACGTCGACCGGCAAGGTGGCCCAGAACCGGCTGCCGACGCCCTCCACGCTGTCCAGCCCGATGCTGCCGCCCATCAGCTCGACGAGCTGCCTGCTGATGGCCAGGCCGAGCCCGCTGCCGCCGGTCCTGCGCGTGATCGGGGTGTCCACCTGGCGGAAGACGCCGAACACCTTCTCGCGGTCCTGCGGCCCGACGCCGATGCCGGTGTCGGCCACGGCGAACCTGAGCACCACCCGGTCCTGGCCAGGCTCGCCTTCGGAGATCGCGACGTGCAGGTCCACGCCCCCCTGGACGGTGAACTTGAGCGCGTTGCCGACGAGGTTGGTCAGCACCTGGCGGAGCCTGGCGGGGTCGCCGCACACCTGCCTGGGCACGTTCTCGTCGATCCTGAGCGTGAGCCAGAGCCCCTGCTCGTAGGCGTGCGGCGCGAACGGCGCCACGACCTCGTCGCACAGGCGCGGCAGGTCGAACGGCGCCGCCTCGACCTGGAGGTGGCCGGCCTCGATCCTGGACAGGTCGAGGAAGTCGTCGAGCAGGCGCAGCACGTTCTGGGCGGCCTCCTGCGCGGTGGTGGCGTAGTAGCGCTGCTCGTCGTCCAGGCGGGTGTTCATGAGCAGGGAGTTCATGCCGAGCACGCCGTTGATCGGGGTGCGGATCTCGTGGCTGATCTTGGCGACGAACTCGGACTTGGCGCTGGAGGCGCTGAGCGCCTCGTCGCGGGCGCCGGCCAGCTCGGCGGCGTACCTGGCGAGGGTGGCCTGGGCGCGGCGGCGGCCTCTGGTGGTGTGGATCTGCAGGCCGAGCCCGATGAGGATGAGCAGGGCGAGCAGGGCGGCGACGGTGAGCACGTTCGTGCGCAGCCGCTCGGCGGAGGCCAGCGCCTCGGCGGCGAGCACCTCGGCGGTGACGGTCCAGCCGATGCCGGGGATGGGCTCGGACGCCGACAGCACGACGCCGTCGATGCCGCGATACTCGCCGCTCCATGCCTGCCCGTTGAGCGCGTCGTCCACGCGGGGGTCCTCGCGCAGGGAGGTCAGGGCGTTCAGCTTCTTGCTGGGGTCGTCGGCGACGAGCACGCCGGCCTTGTCGGTGATGAGCAGCCGGATGTCCTGGGCGTCGGCGGCCTTCTCGGCGAACTGCTGGATGGCGTCGAGGCTGTAGACGACGGCGAGCACGCCGACCATGCCGACGCCGTCGGCGGCGGGGATGGGCGCGGCCACGGCGACGGCTCTGGACACGTCGCGCATGGTCGGCGTGTACGCCTGCGAGACGTAGGCGACGCGCTGGTCGCGTACGGCGCGGTACCAGTCGGTGCTGGTGATGTCCTGGGGCAGCACGACGGGCGGTTCGACGCCGAGCATCTTGCCCTCGGGGGAGATCATGACGAGGCCGCTGACGCCGTCGCGCATGCCCTGCAGCTCGGTGAGCCAGCCGCCGAGGGTGCCGGGGGCGGTCTTCTTGACGGCCTCGCGGACCTGGGGCCGCTGGGCGAAGGCGGTGACGAGCTGCTTGAGCGAGTCCATCTGCTGCTCGACCACGACCCGGCTGACCGAGGCGGTGGTCTTGACGCGGTCGCTGACCTCGCCTCTGACGGCCTGCTCCGACAGGGAGATGCTGGAGGAGGTGAGCAGCGCCAGGGGCAGCAGACCGAGCAGCGTCCACAAGGCGGTCACCGCGAGCAGCCATCGCACGGGCGTCCGTCCCTCCCCCCACTCTTTGGGGTACAGACTAGGAGGGATCCGGCGTTCGCGCCGGTTCCAGCTGAGCAGAACGAGCAAAAGTCGATCTTTTCTGATAAAACCCGCCTAAGCTGCAGTGATCGACCAGATTGACGAGGAGCGTGGCGATGCCTGAGCTCAGGGACATCACCGTTCTCATCGTGGACGACGATCCCGTCGTCACCGCCGCGCTGCACGCCCAGGTGAACAGGGTGCTCGGGTTCAGGGTCGTGGGCATCGCCCACACCGGCCACGCCGCCCTGGCCGCCGCCGCCCGCTTCGCGCCGCGGCTCGTCCTGCTCGATCTGCACCTTCCCGATATGCCCGGCTTAGAGGTGGCGCATCGCCTGCGCCGGCCCGAGCAGCCGCCCGCCGACGTCATCGTCGTCTCGGGCCGCAAGGAGTCGGCCACCGTACGCGCGGCGATCCAGCGCGGCGCCCTCTACTACCTGGTCAAACCGACCAGGGCGGGCACCCTGGAGCAGACCCTGCTGCGGTACGCCGCCACGGTCGAGCAGCTGGAGTCGGGCGGCCGGTTCGCCGAGCAGCAGGAGATCGACCGCATCTTCCGCTCGATGCACCTCGACCCGGCGTCCCGCCCGAAGAGCATCTCGGCGGCGACCGAGCAGGCGGTGCTGGACGCGCTGTCGGAGGTCGAGGAGGACGCCTCGGCGCACGAACTGGCCGGCATGATCGGGGTCAGCAGGGCCACCGCCCGCCGCTACCTGGAGCACCTGGCCGACCGCGGGCTGGTCGAGGGCCGGCCGCGCTACGGCCCGACGGGACGGCCGCAGCACCGGTACCGCGTCCGATGAGGGGACTGCGCGCCCTGGTCGCGGCGATGCTCGTCTGCCTGGCGACGGCGGGCTGCGGTGAGCCCGACCAGTTCCCCGAGGACTCGACGATGGCGCGCATCAGGGAGCGCGGCGTGCTCACCGTGGGCACCAAGTTCGACCAGCCGATGTTCGGCTACAAGGACCCGGTCAGCGGGCGCATCACCGGGTTCGACGCGGAGATCGCCCGGCTCATCGCCAAGGACCTGACGGGCAGCGAGCGCAACGTCCGGTTCGTGGAGACCGTCTCGCGCGAGCGGGAGAACTTCATCACCCAGGGCCTGGTGGACCTGGTCGTGGCGACGTACTCGATCACGCCGGCGCGGGCGAAGCTGGTGTCGTTCACCGACCCGTACTACTACGCGGGGCAGGACCTGCTGGTCAGGGCCGGCGACATGACGATCGACCAGGTCTCCGACCTGAAGGGCAAGACCGTCTGCACGGCCAAGGGCTCGACGTCGGTCGAGCGGCTGCGCTCCACCGTGCCGGAGGCGGACCTGGAGATCGTGGACGCGTACAGCATCTGCGTGCCCGCGCTGGTGTCGGGGCGGGTGGACGCGATCAGCACCGACGACACGATCCTGCTCGGGCTGCTGGCCCAGCATCCCGACACGCTGCGGATGGTCGGCAAGCCGTTCGGGCGCGAGCCGTACGGGATCGGCATCCGCAAGCAGGACGCGGCCTTCCGCGACTACCTGAACGGGCTGATCGCGCGCTGGCTGCGCGACGGGCAGTGGGACCGCGCCTTCATGGCCACGATCGGGGTCACCGGCACGACCTCGGCGTCGTCCCGACCGGCGAACCGCTGAACTAAACGATCATAAGCCGCTTCGCGGCACGTCCCGCTCCTTACGGTTACGCCAACGCTGACCGAGACAAGGAGCGTGACGCATGAGCCACGCGGACCTGATCGTGTTGGACCGGGTCAACAAACGCTTCGGCGACCACCACGTGCTCAGGGACGTCGACCTGACCGTGAAGCAGGGCGAGGTCGTGGTGGTGATCGGCCCGTCAGGGGCGGGCAAGTCGACCCTGTGCCGGGCGATCAACCGGCTGGAGACCATCGACTCCGGCACGATCACCCTCGACGGCACCCCGCTGCCCGCCGAGGGCAAGGCGCTGGCCAGGCTGCGGGCCGAGGTCGGCATGGTGTTCCAGTCGTTCAACCTCTTCGCGCACAAGACCGTCCTGGACAACGTCGTCCTCGGCCAGGTGCACGTGCTGAAGCGGCCGAAGGCGGAGGCCGTGCGCAAGGCCCGCGAGCTGCTCGACCGGGTCGGCATCGGCTCCCAGGCGGACAAGTACCCGGCGCAGCTGTCCGGCGGGCAGCAGCAGCGGGTCGCGATCGCGCGGGCGCTGGCCATGGACCCGAAGGCGATCCTGTTCGACGAGCCCACCTCGGCGCTCGACCCGGAGATGGTCAACGAGGTGCTGGAGGTCATGACGGCGCTGGCCCGCGAGGGCATGACCATGGTCGTCGTCACCCACGAGATGGGCTTCGCCCGCCGCGCCGCCGACCGGGTCGTGTTCATGGCGGACGGCCAGATCGTCGAGCAGGACTCCCCCGCCGCCTTCTTCGGCGCGCCCAGCAGCGACCGCGCCCAGTCCTTCCTCGCCAAGATCCTCACCCACTAAGGAGTCGTCATGTTCGGCAGATCCCTTCTCACGGTGTTCGTCCCGGTGGTCGCCGTGGTCGCCGCCGCCTCCGGGTGCGGTGGCGGCTCCGAGACCTACGCCTCGATCGTGGACAAGGCCAAGAACGACAAGAAGCTGGTCATCGGTGTGAAGGCGGACCAGCCCGGGCTCGGGCTGCGCACCCCCGACGGCGCCTTCACCGGCTTCGACATCGAGGTCGCCAAGTACGTCGCCAGGCAGCTCGGCGTCGAGGAGAAGGACATCACGTTCAAGGAGACCGTCTCGGCCAACCGGGAGGCCTTCCTCGAGCAGGGCCAGGTCGACATGGTCGTGGCCACGTACTCGATCACCGACGCCCGCAAGCAGAAGGTCTCCTTCGCCGGGCCGTACTTCGTGGCCGGGCAGGACCTGCTGGTCAGGTCCGACGAGGGCGCGCTGACCGGGCCTGAGACGCTCAACGGCAAGAAGCTCTGCTCGGTCGCCGGCTCGACCCCGGCGCAGAAGGTCAAGGAGGAGTACGCCAAGGAGGTGCAGCTGCAGGAGGAGCGCACGTACTCGGCCTGCGTGGACCGCGTGCTCGGCGGCCAGCTCGACGCGATCACCACCGACAACGTCATCCTGGCCGGCTACGCCGCGCAGCACACCGGCAAGCTCAAGGTCGTCGGCAAGCCGTTCAGCACCGAGAAGTACGGCATCGGCCTGAAGAAGGACGACACCGCGGGCCGCAAGGCGGTCAACGACGCGCTGGAGAAGATGTTCTCCGACGGCAGCTGGACCCAGGCGCTGCAGGCCAGCGTGGGCGCCTCCGGGTTCGCCGTGCCGCAGGCCCCGCAGCTCGAGCGGTACTGAGGCCCGATGGACGCGTTGCTGACCGAGGGCGGCACGATCGTCGCCGCCTTCTGGATGACGGTGCGGCTGACCGCGGTCAGCGCGCTCGGCTCGCTGGTGCTGGGCACGCTGCTGGCCGCCATGCGGGTGGCGCCGCTCGGCTCGCTGCGCGCCGCCGCCACCGCGTACGTGACCGTGGCCCGCAACACCCCGCTCACCCTCGTGCTGCTTTTCACCGGCCTCGGGGTGGGCGCGAACCTGGGGCTCGAGCTGTCCGACGACATCGCCACCAACAACTTCTGGCTGGCCGTCATCGGGCTCACCGCCTACACCTCGGCGTTCGTCTGCGAGGCGCTGCGCTCCGGGCTCAACACGGTGCCGGTCGGCCAGGCGGAGGCGGCCCGCTCGCTGGGGCTCGGCTTCGTCAGGACGCTGGGGCTGATCACGCTGCCGCAGGCGTTCCGCGCGGTGGTGGCGCCGCTCGGCAGCATCCTCATCGCGCTCACCAAGAACACCACGATCGCGCTGGTGGTGGGCGTCGCCGAGGCGTCGGTGCGGATGCGCGAGCTGATCGAGACGTACGGGGACCAGGTGATCGAGATCTTCCTCGGCTTCGCGGCCGGGTTCGTGCTGCTCTGCCTGCCGATGGGGTTGTTGTTCGGCTGGTTGTCGCGGCGGCTGGCGGTGGCCCGATGAGCGCGTACACCACGCTCTACGAGGCTCCTGGCCCGCGCGGCGTGCGGCGCAACCGGGTGCTGACCGGCGTCGTCGCGCTGGCGCTGCTCGCCGTGGCGGCCTTCGTGTACGTCCGGTTCGACGCCAAGGACCAGTGGGCGGCCGAGAAGTGGACGCCGCTGCTGCGCGCCGACGTCTGGGCCACGTTCATCCTGCCTGGCCTGGCCGGCACACTGTCGGCGGCGGTCGTCGGCGTGGTGCTGGCCGGGCTGTTCGGGCTGGTCTTCGCCACCGCGCGGCTGTCGGAGCACACGTGGGTGCGGGTGCCGGCGGCGGTGGTGGTGGAGTTCTTCAGGTCCGTGCCACTGCTGCTGCTGATCTTCTTCGCGTTCTTCGGCTCGTACGTGCTCATCGGCGTGAACATCTCGGCCTTCGCCGCCGTCGTGTTCGGCCTCACCCTCTACAACGGCTCGGTGATCGCCGAGATCGTCCGCGCCGGGGTGCTGAGCCTGCCCAAGGGGCAGCGGGAGGCGGCGTGCGCGGTGGGCATGCGCAAGGGGCAGGTGATGCGGCTCGTGCTGCTGCCCCAGGCGCTCAAGGCCATGATGCCCGCGCTGGTCAGCCAGTTCGTGGTGCTGCTGAAGGACTCGGCGCTGGGGCTGATCGTCGGCTACGACGAGCTGGTGGACCGGGGCCTGAACGGTATCGCGGCGAACTTCTCCAACGTGATCCCGGCGGCCATCCTCATCGCGGCCATCTTCATCGTCATCAACATGGCGCTGGACCGGCTGGCGCAGCGGCTCGGCGCGCGCGCCAGGACCGCCTGATCGCGGGCAGCCAGGGCACCGGGCCGGTGCAAGTGGGGAGGGTCGATGGGGACGGCATGAAATGTGTAGAAAGATGCCATGCCTATTCCCCCCGGCCCGTTCACCGGCCGCACCCTCGCCCAGCTCGCCCGGGACCTGCGCGACCGCCGTACCACCTCGACCGGCCTCACCGAGCAGGCGCTCGGCGCCGCCGCCGCGCTCGATCCCGGGCTGAACGCGTTCGTCACCGTGGACGGGACAGGCGCCCTGGAGGCGGCCAAGGCGGCGGACGCCGAGCTGGCGGCGGGGCTCGACCGGGGGCCGCTGCACGGCGTACCGGTGGGGGTCAAGGACCTCATCGAGGTGGCCGGGCTGCCCGCGACCATGGGCTCGCGGCACTTCGCCGGGTACGTCCCCGAGCGGGACGCCGCCTGCGTGACCCGGCTGCGGGAGGCCGGGGCGGTGATCGTGGGCAAGACCACCACCCACGAGTTCGCGTACGGGCCGACCGGCGACCGCTCCGCCAACGGGGCCTCGCGCAACCCGCACGACCCCTCGCGCATGTCGGGCGGCTCCAGCGGCGGCAGCGGCGCCGCCGTCGGCGCGGGCCTCGTGCCCCTGGCCCTGGGCACCGACACGGGCGGGTCCGTCCGCATCCCGGCCGCTCTGTGCGGGGTCGCCGGGTTCAAGCCCGCGTACGACGCCATCCCGGCGGACGGGGTCTTCCCGCTGTCGCGCTCGCTCGACCACGTGGGCGTGCTGGCCGGCGACCCGGAGGGCTGCCTGATCGCCTATCGCGCCCTGACCGGCGCCGACGCACCCGCCCCTGTGGAGCCGGCCCGGGTGGCGTGGCTGGACACGAGCGACCTGTTCGAGGGCGACCCCGAGGTGGTGGCGACGGTCCGCGCGGCGGCGGGTGAACTGCCTGAGGTGCGGCTTCCTGACGGGTTCGCCGAGGAGGCGCTGCGGACGTACCGGGTCATCCAGTCGTGCGAGGCGGTCGCCGTGCACGCGGACCGGATGGAGACGGCGCCCCAGCTGTTCGGCGCGGAGGTGCTGGAACGGCTGCGCGGCGCCGCGCAGCTGCCCGGATGGAGCTACGTCCGGGCCCTGGAGTCCAGGGAGCGGCTGGCGGCGGTCGCGGACGGGCTGTTCGCGCGGCACGACGTGCTCGCGCTGCCCACGGCGGCGGTCACCGCCCCGCTCATCGACGAGCGCGAGGTGACCGCGGCGGGGCGGCCCGTGCCCGTCGGGGTCGCGCTGCTCTCCCTGACCTGCCCGTGGAACGTGCTGGGCCTGCCCGCCCTGACCGTCCCCGCCGGCACGGTCGCCGGCCTCCCGGCCGGTCTCCAGCTCCTCTGCCGCCCCGGCGACGAGCCCCTGCTCTTCGCGGCGGCGAGCCGCCTGCTGCCCTGACGGCGAGGGGGTCAGCGGTGGGCGGTGCCGGAGTCGATGGCCTGGACGATGCCGGTGTCGAGGCCGGTGTCGTAGCCGGTGCGGAACGCCGACCCGTACGCCTGGTCGCCGATCGCCGCGCGGGCCTGCCGCTCGCAGCGCGTACGGGCCGCCACCCACTCGTGGATGCCGATCTGGGCCCGCCCGATCGTGTCCCACACCTGCTGGGCGAGACCCAGCAGGCGACCGGCCGGCTCACCCTGCCCTGACGCGGCCGCGGCGCAGGCCAGCACGTCGAGCGCGAGCGCGATGCCGATGCTGTCGTGCAGCCGGTGCTTCAGCTCCAGGGACGCGCGGGCGTACCGCTGGGCCAGGTCGTAGCGGCCGAGGGTCAGCTCGGCCTGGGCGCGGAAGAGGTCGGCGTAGGCGCGCATCCAGCGTTCGCCGTGCTCGTCGCACTCGGCGCACAGCTCCTCCAGCGCCCTGATCGCCTCCTCGATGCGGCCCTGCGCGGTGTGCACGTGGCACTGCCCGAGCCTGGCCAGCATCGTCGGCAGGTCCAGCCCCTGCTCCGGCCGGTGCACCGCCACGAGGCTGTCGGCCAGCGCGAGGGCGAGCGGGAGGTCGCCCCTGATGGTGGCCGCGGCCATCACCATGGCCTGCGCGGCGAGCGCGGCCGAGGCGTCGCCGAGCTCCTCGGCGACCCCGGCGCACTCGGTGGCCCACGCCATGCCGGCGTCGGCGTCGCCCTGCACGATGAGGGTCAGGGCGCACACCCACAGGGCGCGGCTGCGCACGGCGCTCGGCTCGGTGTCGAGCTCCAGCGCGCGCTCCAGGTAGTGCTGGCCCTCGCGCAGGAAACCGCACGGGTACCAGAAGAACCACAGGGCGGCGGCCAGCTCCAGCGCGCCGTGGTCGCCGGGGGTGGACAGGCTGAAGTCGAGGGCGATGCGCAGGTTCTCGTGCTCGGCGGTGGTGCGGTCGTTCCAGGAGACCTGGTCGGGGCCGAACCAGGCGGCGTCGCCTTGGCGGGCCATCGCCAGGTAGTGGTCGCGGTGGCGGCGGCGCAGCTCGTCCTGCTCGCCGAGGGCGCGCAGCCAGCCGGCGCCGTACTCGCGGATCGTGTCCAGCATCCGGTAGCGCTCGCCGCCGCCCGTGGGAGCCCAGATGAGGATCGACTTGTCCACCAGGCCCGCCAGCAGGCCGGGGATCGCGTCGGCGGGCAGCAGCCGGTCCGCGCACACCTCGATCACGGCCCGGTCGTCGAAGCTGCCCGCGAACACCGAGGCCCGCGCCCACAGCAGCCGCTCCCCGGGGTCGCACAGCTGGTGGCTCCACCCGATCGCGGTGCGCAGCGCCCGGTGCCAGGGCGGGTCGGCTCCCGGCAGATCGTCGTCGGCGTCGCCCAGCAGCGCGAAGCGGTCGTCGAGCCGCTCGCACAGCTCGGCGACGCCCAGCTTGGGCAGCCGGGCCGCGGCCAGCTCGATCGCCAGGGGCAGGCCCTCAAGGTGGCGGCAGATGCGTACGAGCTGGTGGCGGTTGCCGACCGTCACCTCGAAGCCGGGGACGACGGCGGCGGCGCGCTCGGCGAGCAGCTTCACCGCCTCCTGCGGGCCCTCGCCGCGCGCGTCGGGCACGGGCAGCGGCTCGATGATGAGCGCCTGCTCGTCGGGGACGTCGAGCGGGCGGCGGCTGGTGGCGAGGATCGTCAGCCGGGGCGCGGCGACCAGCAGCGCGCGTGCGGTCCGCGCGCAGTCGTCGATGAGGTGCTCGCAGGTGTCGAGGACCAGGAGCAGGTGGCGGTCGGCGAGATACTCGCTGAGCACCTCCATCATCGGCCGCGTCGTCCGGTCCGCCAGGGGCAGCGCCTCGGCGATCGTGTACGGCAGCAGCGCGCCCTGGTCGAGCGCCGACAGCGGGATGTACCAGGCGCCGTCCGCGTACTCCGGCCGCATGCGGGCGGCGGCCCTGAGCGCCAGCCTGGTCTTGCCGACGCCCGCGGCGCCGGTCAGCGTCACCATGCGGAACTCACGGCACAACCGGCGGATCCTGGCCAGCTCGCCACGCCGGCCCACCAGGCTGGTCATCTCCGGCGGCAGATTGCCGGCCGGCCGCCTACCCATCTTCATCAACCCCACCCGTCCGGCTCGCTCCGCCGCATTCGGTGACAGCAGCTTGCCGGACCCGGAATGCATCCGCCACGAAAAGTAAGAAAGTGACTACCCACCAGTTCCACCACCCCCTCAAACCCCCACCACTCCCCCCACCCAGCAGACAACAACCCCGACCTCCCTCTTAGGACAACCCGGACAGCCACCCCACCGGACGACCGCGCACCCCGGCTCGCGCCCGGCTCCCCCTCACAAGCGGAGCCGGTCGGGGGTGATCTTCGGTCAGGGGGTGCGACGGTGGGAGCTATACACGCAACCAAGCGCTTGCTACGCTCCGCCTATGGTGTCCACGATCGTCTGGGGTACCGGCAACATCGGGCGCGCCGCCATCCGCGCCGTCGCCGCTCATCCCGCGCTCACGCTGGCCGCCGTCCTCGTTCACGATCCGGGCAAGTCCGGGCGGGACGCGGGCGAGCTGGCCGGGCTCGGCCGCCGCCTCGGCGTCGCGGCCACCACCGACGTCGACGCGGTGCTCGGCGCGGCCCCCCGGGCCGTCGTGTACGCCGCCTCCGGCGACCTGCGCCCCAATGAGGCCCTGGAGGACGTGGTCAAGGCGGTCAGGGCGGGTGCCGTGGTCGTGACGCCGTCCCTGTACGCCCTCTACGACCACCGCAACGCCCCGCCCGAGGTCCGCGAGCCCGTGCTGAAGGCGGTGGCCGAGGGCGGCGGGTCGCTGTTCGCCTCGGGCGTGGACCCCGGCTGGGCCAATGACGTGCTGCCGCTGCTGGTCAGCGGCCTGGCCGCGACCGTGGACTCCGTACGCTGCCAGGAGATCTTCGACTACTCCACCTACGACCAGCCGGACTCGGTCCGCTACCTGGTCGGCATGGGCCAGCCGATGGGCTACGAGCCCCCGATGCTGGCGCGGGGCGTCCCGTCGATGGTGTGGGGCGGCCAGATCAGGCTGCTGGCCCGCGCGCTGGGCGCCGACCTCGACGAGATCCGCGAGCACGTCGAACGCCGCCCGCTCGACGAGACGATCACGACGGCCACGATGGGCACGTTCGAGAAGGGCACGCAGGGCGCGGCCAGGTTCGAGGTGCGGGGCATGATCGGCGGTGCGCCGCGCATCGTGATCGAGCACGTCACCCGCATCCACCCGGCCTGCGCCCCCGGCTGGCCGGTCCCGCCGGGCGGCGTGGGCGCGCACCGCGTGATCGTCGAGGGCCGCCCGCGCATCGAGGTCACGCTGGAGGCCACCGACAAGGACGGCAACCAGTCGGCGGGCGGCAACGCGACAGCCGTGGGCCGCCTGGTGGGCGCCATCGACTGGCTCGTGGCCGCCGCCCCCGGCCTGTACGACGCGCTCGACGTCCCGCTACGCCCGGTCCCCGGCAAGCTCGGAGGTACGCGATGAGGATCGACATCCCGGAGGGCAAGGACGCCATCGAGTACGTCTGGGGCGAGATGATCCCCGGCATCGGCCCCGCCGCCGCCCGCTTCTCGCTGGCCGTCTACGCCCACACGACGCTCGGCCTGCGCGAGTTCGAGGCGGCCAGGCTGCGGGTGGCCCAGATCAACGGCTGCGCGTTCTGCCTGGACTGGCGGACCGAGCGGGACGGCGAGAAGGTCGAGGACGGCTTCGCCGACGCGGTGACGAACTGGCGCACCACCACGGCCTTCGACGCGCGCACCCGCCTGGCCGCCGAGTACGCCGAGCGCTACACCCTCGACCCCCACGGCCTGGACGAGGAGTTCTGGGCCAGGATGACGGCGAGCTACGGCCAGGCGGAGATCGTCGAGCTGAGCATGTGCCTCGGCTCCTGGCTGGCGTTCGGCCGGCTCAACCACGTTCTGGGCCTGGACACCGTCTGCCGGCTGCCCGGCGGCGCGTCGCCCGCCCACCGGCCGGAAGCGAGGCAGGCACCATGAGCATCACCCGTCGCGGCTTCATCGCCGGCACCGGCTCCCTGGTCGGAGCCGCCACACTCGGCGTCCACGCCTCGCCGGCCCGCGCGATCCCCTCCGGCGCGCGGGTCCAGGTCCTGGTCATCGGCACCGGCTATGGCGGCTCGGTGGCCGCGCTGCGCCTGGCCCAGGCGGGCGTGGACGTCCACATGGTGGAGATGGGCATGGCCTGGGACACGCCGGGCACCGACGGCAAGATCTTCTGCAACACGCGGGAGCCGGACTACCGCTCGTACTGGCTGCGTACGCGCACCAAGGCCCCGCTCAACTACTTCCTCGGCTTCCCGATCGACCGCGGCATCCCGAAGCACACCGGCGTGCTGGACGCGGAGGAGTTCGCCGGCATCACCGTCTACCAGGGCCGCGGCGTCGGCGGCGGCTCGCTGGTGAACGGCGGCATGGCGGTCACCCCCAAGCGCGAGAACTTCGCCTCGGTGCTGCCCACGGTGAACGCCGACGAGATGTACTCCGTCTACTACCCGCGCGCCAACGCCGCGCTCGGCGTCGGCACGATCGACCCGGCCTGGTTCGACACGACGCCCGCCTACCAGTACGGCCGGGTGGGCCGCAAGCACGCCCAGCGCTCCGGCTTCCCGTTCGTGTTCGTGCCGGACGTCTACGACTGGGACTACATGAAGCAGGAGGAGGCGGGCACGGTGCCGAAGTCGGCGCTGGCCGGCGAGATCCTCTACGGCAACAACCACGGCAAGAAGTCGCTGCAGCGCACGTACCTGGCGCGGGCCAAGGCCACAGGACGGGTCACGGTGTCGCCGCTGCACCAGGTCACCTCGGTCGCCCCGGCGCCCGGCGGCGGCTACACGGTGCTCATCGACCAGCTCGACACGAGCGGGAACGTGGTGGCGGCCAAGACCGTGACCGCCACCCGGGTGTTCTTCGCGGCCGGCAGCGTCGGCACGAGCAAGCTGCTGGTCAGGCTGAAGGCGACCGGCGCGCTGCCGGCCCTGAACGGCGAGGTCGGCAAGGGCTGGGGCGACAACGGCAACGTGATGTGCGGCCGGGCCAACCACTTGTGGGACCCGACCGGCAGCCTGCAGTCGGCGATCCCGTGCTGCGGCATCGACAACTGGTCGGCCGGGGGCGCGTTCGCCGAGGTCGCGCCGCTGCCGACGGGCATCGAGACGTGGGCCTCCTTCTACCTGTCGATCACGAACAACCCGCACCGGGCGCAGTTCACCTGGAACGCGGCGGCGGGGAAGGTCGAGCTGAGCTGGCAGACCGCCTGGAAGCAACCGTCCATCGACATGGCGAAGACGATCTTCGACAAGATCAACGCCAAGGAGGGCACGATCTACCGGACGGACCTGTTCGGCGTCTACAAGGTCTGGGGCGACCACCTCACGTACCACCCGCTGGGCGGCGCCGTGCTCGGCCGCGCCACCGACGACTACGGCCGGCTGACCGCCTACCCCGGCCTGTACGTCATCGACGGCGCGCTGATCCCCGGCAACGCGACGGTCAACCCGTTCGTCACGATCACGGCCCTCGCCGAGCGCAACATCGAGCACATCATCGCCACCGACCTCTGACCCACCGGCCACTCGGCGGCCGGTGGGTCAGCTCGACCAGTCCACGATGCGGGCGTCGGCGCGGAAGCGGAGCGCCGGGTCGGCGTAGCGGCCCAGGGGACGGCGGTACAGGTCCGTGCCCGTACGGAGTTCGCTGGTTACAGTGAGGCGGTGAGCCACGATCGGCACGGCCTGGCCATGACGGGCGCCAGCGCGGCGGCGGTACGCCACTACGACCGCGCGATCGACGAGCTGTTGCACTTCAGGGCCGAGGTCGACGCCGAGGCCGGCGCCGCCCTGGCCGAGTCACCCGGATTCCCGATGGGGAACGTCCTGGTGGCCTACCTCGGGCTGCTGACCACTGAGGTGGAGGACGCGCGGACGGCGCGGTCCAGGTTCGGGGCGTTCCTGCGCAGGACCGAGGGCGCCGACCTGCTGCCCAGGGAGCGCGCGCACGTGGCGGCGGTGCTGGCGCTGCTCGACGGCGACTTCCTGGCCTGCGGCTCGCTGCTCGCCGAGCTGACGGCCGAGCATCCTCGTGACGCGCTGGCCCTCGCGGTCGGCCACCAGATCGACTTCTTCACCGGCGACGCCCGCATGTTGCGCGACCGCGTCGGCGGCGCGCTCAACGCCTGGCCGCGGGACGACCCGCACTTCGGTCACCTGCTCGGCATGTACGCCTTCGGGCTGGAGGAGTGCGGGCACCACGACAGGTCGGAGGAGGCAGGACTGCGGGCGGTCGAGCTGAACCCGCGCGACGTGTGGGCCATCCACGCGGTGGTGCACACGTACGAGGAGCAGGGCAGGTTCGGCACGGGCCTGCGCTATCTCGACGCGCGGCTGCCCGACTGGTCCAGGGGGACGTTCTTCAACGTGCACACGTGGTGGCACTACTGCCTGTACGCGCTGGAGAGCGGCGATCTGCCGCGCGTGCTGTCGATCTATGACGCGGTGCTCGCCGACGGTCAGTCGTGCCTGGAGCTTCTCGACGCCGCCGCGCTGCTGTGGCGGCTCCACCTGGAGGGCTCCGACCAGCACGCACGCTGGCAGGCGCTGGCCGACCGGTGGCCGGCGCGGGTGGCCGAGCCGTTCTACGCGTTCAACGACATGCACGCGGTGATGTCGTACGTGGGCGCGGGGCGGATCGGCGAGGCGGACAAGCTGGTGGCCGAGCGTGAGGCGTACGTGACCAGGCCCCGGCCCGGGGTCACCAACCACGGCATGACGCTGCGGGTGGGCCTGCCGGTGTGCCGGGCGATCGTGGCGTTCGGGCGCGGTGACCATGACGCGGTCGTGGACCTGCTGTGGCCGATCAGGCACCGGATCGCCGAGTTCGGCGGCAGCCACGCGCAGCGCGACGCCGTGCAGCGCACGCTGCTGGAGTCGGCCCTGCGGGCGGGGCGGCGCGACCTGGCCAGGGTGCTGGTGAGCGAGCGGATCAGCCTGCGGCCGTGCAGCCCGTACAACTGGCTCAAGCAGGCGGCGCTGGCCGACGCGGTCGGCGACGGCGCGGCGGCGGCCGTGGCGCGGGTCCGCGCGGCCGACCTGGCCCGCGCCGGCGGAGCCGCCGGAACTGTCGGGCCCGTCGAGTAGATTCCCCAGCATGGAACGCCAACTGACCCTGATGGTCGTGCACGCCCACCCCGATGACGAGTGTCTCAGCACCGGCGGCATCCTCGCCCGCTACTCGGAGGAGGGCATCCGCACGGTCCTCGTGACCTGCACCAACGGCGAGCAGGGCGACGGCGCGGGCGGCGTCAAGCCGGGCGACCCCGGCCACGACGACGCGGCGGTGGCCGTGCAGCGGCTCGGCGAGCTGCGCGAGTCGGTCGCTCACCTCGGTGTCGAGCACCTCGAGCTGCTGGGTTACCGCGACTCCGGCATGGAGGGGTGGGAGGCCAACGCCCATCCCGAGGCGTTCGCCAACGTGCCGCTGGAGACGTCCGCCGGGCGGCTGGCCGAGCTGATGGAGCGCTACCGGCCGCAGGTCGTGGTGACGTACGACGAGACGGGCGGCGGTGGCTACGGCCATCCCGACCACGTGCGCGCCCACCAGATCACGGTGGCGGCCACCGAGCGCACCGGCATTCCCGACAAGCTCTACCACACGGCCATTCCCCGGGCCGCGATCAAGCGCATGTTCGAGCTGATGCGCGCCAACGGCGTCGACTTCGGCGACGAGCTGCCGTCCGACGACTTCGGCACCCCTGACGAGAAGGTCACCACCGTCGTCGACGTCACCGCCTACGCCGAGCGCAAGCTGAAGGCGCTGCGGGCGCACGAGAGCCAGGGAGAGAACATCTTCTTCCTGCGCATGCCGGAGGAGGCCCAGCAGCAGGCGTTCTCGCACGAGGCGTTCGAACGCGTCCTGTCCAAGGTCGACGCTCCGGCCCACGAAGACGACTTGTTCGCCGGGCTCCGCCCCTGACGGTTCCCGGCGGGTGGTGAAAGTTTCACCGATCGTCGGGGGTCGTCGCAGTTCGCCGGGCGGGGGCGGGTGTGGTGATGGTGGTCGGGCTCTGGGCCGCCTACAGTGCTGACGAGTGCTGACAGACCCACCCGGACATCCGGTCAAGGAGCCCGTCATGCGTGCCCGCCTCATCCCGGTCCTGGTTCTCGTCCTGCTCGCCCTCGGCCTGGGCGCGCCGGCCGCCTCAGGTGCGCAGGCGGGGTTCGACTTCTCGCGGGCGGAGGTGTCGGTCACGGGGCTGCAGGTGCCGTGGGCGATCGCGTTCCTGCCCGACGGCAGCGCGCTGGTGTCGGAGCGCAACACCGGCCGCATCATGCAGGTACGCCCCGGGCAGGCGCCGTCGCCGGTGGCGACGATCAGCGGGGTGCGCGCGTCGGGTGAGAGCGGCCTGCTGGGCGTCGCGGTCTCGCCGTCGTACGCGCAGGACGGCTGGGTCTACGCGTACTTCACCAGCACCGCCGGCGACAACCGCCTGGTCAGGCTGCGGCTGGCGGCCCCGCAGACGCAGGAGGTGCTCTTCTCGGGAGTGCCGAGCGCGACGATCCACGACGGCGGCCGCATCGCGTTCGGCCCCGACGGCATGCTGTACGTCGCCACCGGCGACGCCGGCGCCACCTCCAACGCTCAGAACCTGAACAGCCCGGCCGGCAAGATCCTGCGCATGACGCCGGAGGGCGGGGTGCCGTCGGGCAACCCGTTCCCCGGCTCTCGGGTGTGGAGCTACGGCCACCGCAACGTGCAGGGCCTGGCGTGGGACGAGGCGGGCCGGATGTACGCCTCCGAGTTCGGCCAGAACACCTGGGACGAGGTCAACCGGATCGTCGCGGGCGGCAACTACGGCTGGCCGGTGTGCGAGGGCACCTGCGGCAACGGCTCCTACCGCGACCCGATCGTCACGTGGTCCACCGCCGAGTCGTCGCCCAGCGGACTGGCGTACGCCGACGGCGCCCTGTACGCGGCGGCGCTGCGCGGCCAGCGGCTGTGGGCGATCCCGCTGACCGACGGCACGCCGGGCACCCCGGTGGCGCAGCTCCGCTCCTACGGCCGGCTGCGCGCGGTGGCGACGGGCCCGGACGGTCACCTCTGGGTGTCGACCAGCAACCGCGACGGCCGCGGCACCCCGGTGGCCCAGGACGACCGCATCATCCGCGTCCCGCAGGCGACGGGCGAGGGCGGCGGCCCCTCCGGCGCCTGCACGGCCACGGCCACCGCCCAGACCCAGTGGAGCACCGGCTACGTCATCCAGCCGGTGACGGTCACCAACGACGGCACGGCATCCCGGCCGGCCTGGACCGTGACCTTCACCCTGCCGCCCGGCCACACGGTGACCGGCTCATGGAACGCGGCCCTGGCCGTCTCCGGCCAGACCGTCACGGCCAGGAACACCACCCACAACGGCACCCTGGCGGCGGGCCAGAGCACCACGTTCGGCTTCCAGGCCACCCGCCGGAGCGGCGACACCGGCCTGCCCACCGCCTACCAGTGCTCGTAACCCACCCGGCGCGGCCATGACCTGAGATTCAGGGCCCGGCGGGGCGGGGTGGGTCAGATCCAGCCGCGGCGGGTGGCCTCCATGGCCACCTGGAAGCGGGTCTGGGCGCCGAGGCGGCGCATCAGCTTGGTGAGGTGGCGCTGGACCGTGCGTTCGCTCCAGCCCAGCGCCCGCGCCGCCGAGCGGTCCGTGGCGCCGGCGGCGAGCAGGGTGAGCAGCCGTTCCTCGTCCGGCGACAGCTCCTGCTCGGAGGCGAGCTCGCCGTTGAGCCGCACGGGGACGCTGCGCTCCCACAGCGCCTCGAACAGCGCGATCAGCGCGTCGAGCAGCGGCGAAGGGTGGATCAGGTACGACGCGGAGAGCACGTCGTCCCCTGCCCGCATCAGCGGGATGATGGCGAGCCGGTCGTCGGAGATGCCGAGCTTCATCGGCAGGCCGGGATGGATCCTGGCCTGCTCGCCGTGCTGCACGCCGACCGTGACGTCCTCCAGCCAGCCGGGCATCTCCAGCACGCTGGTCTCGTAGATGACGCGGTAGCGCACGCCGCGGCGCAGCAGGTCCAGCTCGACGGGGTTGGGCTCGCGGTGCTGGGCGGGGGCCGCGTACGGCGGGCGGTCGAAGCCGCGCATCTGGGCCCGCGTGTCCTGCTGCATCTGCACCCACCGGTGGTTGACCTCGTCCCGCCCTGAGACGACCTCGATCAGCTCGCCGGGGTGGGCGAAGCGGGTGCCGGCGCGGTAGACGTCCATGAGGGCGCGGATGTGGGCGCGGACGCCGTCCAGCTCCCGTTCCCGCTCGCGCAGGATGGCCTCGAGGCTGCTGTCCGGCGAGACGGCGACGTAGCGGGTGGGCCGGCCGGTGGAGCGGGTGGCGAGGCCGAGGTCGAGCAGCGACTGCAGGATGCGGCGGGCGGCGGTGGCCGGCAGATGGCAGTCGGCGACGATCTCGGCGACCGTGGCCTGCGTGCGGCGGACGAGCGCGTCGTACACCTCTTCGTCCTGAGGGCTGAGCCCGATCGCCTCCAGCACCCCGCTCCTCCTGTCCGAATGACGACACATGACAGAAACCCGTCACTAACCAAGCTTGTCAGGAAAAGGCGGAAGATGTCAGCGTTCTTGAGCACCATCGGCCCCAGTGGCCACAGGAAAGAAGGAGCATCATGCCGCTGTCCCCTCGCCGCTCGCCCGGTCGCCGTCTGCTCGCCGCCGTCTTACCAGCGGTTCTGCTGACGACCGCGACGTACGGGACGCTCGTCCCCGCGAGCCCGGCCGAGGCGCAGACCGCCCCGTCCGGCGCCCCCACCCCGGATCAGAAGCCGGACCAGAAGATCGACGCCAAGCTGACCGAGCGGATGAGGACCGCCGGCGACCCCATCGAGGCGCTCGTCGTGCTGCGCACCCTGCGGCAGCCGCCCGCGACCGACACCCCCGTGCAGGCCCGCGCCGCGCTGCGGGCGAGCGCGGAGCCGGTGCAGGACCCGGTGGCCGCGTTCGTGCGCTCGCGCGGCGACCAGGTGGTCAACACGTTCTGGCTGAAGAACATGATCCTGGTACGCGTCACGCCCGCCACCCTGGCCGCCCTGGCCGAGCTGGAGCTGGTCGACCGGATCATCCCGAACTTCACCCTCACCGCCCCCGAGCCCGACCGCGCGCCCGCGTCGAAGACCGGCCCCCAGAGGGCGGCCGAGCCCGCCACGTGGGGTCTCACCAAGATCGGCGCCGACCGCGTCCAGCAGGAGCGCGGGCTGACCGGCAAGGGCGTCCGGGTGGCCGTGCTCGACACCGGCGTCGACATCACCCACCCCGACCTGCAGGGCAAGCTGGCCGGGACGGGCAAGGAGCACGCGGGCGGCTGGATCGAGTTCGGCCCGGACGGCAAGCCCGTGCCGAGCGAGCCGCACGACAGCTCCTTCCACGGCACCCACGTGGCGGGCACGATCGCGGGCGGCGACGCGTCCGGCACGAAGATCGGCGTCGCTCCAGGGGCCGAGCTGATGGCGGGGCTGGTCATCCCGGGCGGCCAGGGCACGCTCGCGCAGGTGGTCGCGGGCATGCAGTGGGCGCTGGCGCCGTACGCGGCCGACGGCACTCCGGCGGGCGAGCCGGCCGACGTGGTCAGCATGTCGCTGGGCGCCGAGGGCTACGCCGACGAGCTGGTCGAGCCGGCCAGGAACATCTACCGCGCGGGCGCGTTCCCGTCCTTCGCGATCGGCAACGACTGCGCGGAGGGCCAGTCGGGCAGCCCGGGCAACGTGTACGAGTCGGTGGCCGTGGGCGCGACCGACGTCAACGACGACGTGCCCGACTTCTCCTGCGGCGGCGTGGTCAGGTCGACCGACTGGTTCCACGCCCCGCCCGAGTGGCCCGACTCGTATGTGGTGCCGGACGTCTCCGCACCCGGCGTGGACGTGGTGTCGGCGATGCCAGGCGGCGGGTACGCCGCGCTGAACGGCACCTCGATGGCCACCCCGCACGTGTCGGGCACGGTCGCCCTCATGCTGGAGGCCCGTCCCGGCCTGACCGTGGCGGCGGCCGAGGAGATCCTGGCCGGCACGTCGGTCTCCGACGACCGCTACGGCCCGCTGCCGAACCCCCGCTACGGCCAGGGCCGCATCGACGCCTACGCGGCGGTCGCCGAGGCGGCGCTCACCAGCGGCGTGCGCGGCACCGTCACCGACCGGCGCTCCCGCGAGCCGCTGGCCGGCGTGCGGGTGGGCGTCGGCGGGCGCAGCACGGAGACGGACGCGGACGGCCGCTTCGAGCTGCGGCTGCCCGCCGGGCGGCATGAGCTGACGCTGTCCAGGTTCGGCTACGAGGACACGAAGAAGACGGTCACGGTCCGCGCCGACCGGCTCTCCGACGAGCGGGTGCGGCTGGAGCGGACGAAGTGGAGCACGATCTCGGGCCGGGTGTCGTACGGGCCGACCGGCACGACCGTGCCCGGCGCGACGGTCGAGGTGCTCGGCGTGCCCGACGAGCTGACCGCCGTGACCGACGCGAAGGGCCGCTACACGATCAAGGACGTGCCGGTCGGCGCGTACCGGATCGCCGCGCACGCCCCCGGCGTGTCCAGGTCGCCCGACGTGGAGGTCACCGTCGGAACGCACGCCGGGAAGCACGCCGGGAAGCACGGGGCGGAGGCGGACCTCACGCTGCCCCGCCGCTCCCCCACCGAGCGGCTGTCGCTCGGCACGGACGGCCGCCAGGGCAACCACGAGGCGTGGTGGCCGGAGCTGAGCGGTGACGGGAATGTGGTGGTATACGCCACTTTCGCCTCCAACCTCACCGACGACGCCGACACGAACGGCGAGCTGGACATCTTCGCCACCGACCGGCGTACCCGGGTGACCGAGCGGGTCTCGGTGCCGACCGGCGGCGGGCTCGGCGACTCGTTCTCGCTGTCGCCGACGGTCAGCCACGACGGCCGGTACGTCGGGTTCAGCAGCTTCTCCAAGAACCTCGTCCCCGGCGACGCCAACGGCCAGACGGACGCGTTCCTGCACGACCGGCAGACCGGGACGACCGAGATGATCTCGGTGTCCTCGAAGGGCGAGCCGGGCAACGACCTGTCGGGCGCGCCCAGGTTCAGCGCGGACGGCCGGTACGCGGTCTTCGACAGCATGGCCTCGAACCTCGTTCCCGGCGACACCAACGGGCGCAACGACGTGTTCCTGCGCGACCGGCAGACCGGCACCACCGAGCGGATCTCGGTGACGCAGGACGGGACCGAGGTCAACGGCAACGCCCGCGAGGCCACGATCAGCGCCGACGGCCGGTACGTGGCCTTCCAGAGCGACGCGGCCGACCTGGTGCCCGGCGACGACAACGGCGAGATCGACACCTTCGTGCTGGACCGGCAGGCCAAGACGCTCGCCCGCGTGACCGGGCCCGACCCGGCCACCGAGACCGTCGGGCCGGTGATCAGCCCGGACGGCACCGCCGTGGCGTACTCCAACGGCGTCGGCCTCGGCGAGATCTACGTGCACGACCTGGCCACCGGCAAGGCCGAGCTGGTGTCCGTCACCCTGGACGGCACCGGCGCCGGCGGCCTGACCTTCGCCCCCTCGCTGTCGGCCGACGGCACCAAGGTCGCCTTCTACAGCGACTCAGGGCGGCTCGCCGAGGGCGACGACAACAACCTCAGCGACGTCTTCCTGCGGGACGTGACGGCCGGCACCACCACGCTGCTGTCCGGCGCGCCCGGCGGGACGGGTGGCGACGGCCGGGCCGCGCTGCCGTCGATCAGCGCGGACGGCCGGTACGTGGCCTTCGAGAGCACCTCGGCCAACCTGGTCGAGGGCGACACCAACAAGCGCTCGGACGTCTTCGTGCACGACCTGGTGGCCGGGCCCGAGGCGCTGTTCGCGCTGAGCGACCTGTCGGTGACGCCCGAGTCGTCCAGGTCAGGGCGCGTGAAGGTGCGGGCGCTGGTGAAGAACGTGGGCGAGCAGGCCGGCTCGTACCAGGCGGTGGTCCGGGTGAACGGGGCCGAGGAGCAGCGGCGGGAGGTTTCGCTGAAGCCCGGCGAGGACGCCCGGGTCACCTTCGACCTGCGCCGCTCCGATGCGGGCACCTACACCGTCACGCTCGGTCCCCTGACCGGCCACTTCACGGTCAAGCGCTGACGATCGACCGCATGAGGGGGGCCGTCCCGGAAGGGGCGGCCCCCCGTTCGCGTGCTCAGGGGACGCGATCCGGGCGGCGTGGCCACCCGGCGCTCATCATGACGGCGGCGGGGCTGCGATGATGAACCCCGTCCCGGGGAGCGTCCATGCTCCCGGCCGTGCGGAAACGGCAGCGTCCCCGGGAGAGAGGCGGGTCCGATGATCGCTGTGCTCGGCGAGTGCGTCGCCGACGCCTTCACCGACTCCGCACCGTCCGAGGGCGGGACGGGCATGGGGTTGCGGGTGTTCCCCGGGGGCGGGCCAGCGAACACGGCGGTGGCGCTCGCGCGGCTCGGCACGCGGGCCAGGTTCCTGGGGCGGCTGTCGAGTGACGTCTTCGGGCAGCTGTTCCGTACCCGGCTGGCCGCCTCGGGCGTGGACCTGTCGGCGGCGATCGCGGCCGGTGAGCCGAGCACTCTGGCGGTGGCCGCGCTGGACGCGGGCGGGCGGGCCGCGTACACCTTCTACGCCCAGGGCACCGCCGACTGGCAGTGGACGCCCGGCGAGCTGGGCCTGGAACGGCTCGGAGCAGCGTCCTGCCTGCACACCGGCTCACTCGCGCTGGTCAAGCAGCCCGGCGCGGCGGCCGTCGAGGAGCTCGCGCGGGCCGCCCATGAGCGGGCCACGGTCTCGATCGACCCCAACGTGCGCCGCAGCCTGGCCGCGCCCGAGGACTACCGGGTGGAGCGGTGGTGCGCGTACGCCGACGTGCTGCGGCTGAGCGACGACGACCTCACGGCGCTGCTGCCTGGCACCCCGGCGGAGGCGGCCTGCGACCGGTGGCACGAGGCGGGCGCCCGGCTGATCGTGGTCACGCTCGGCGCCGAGGGCGCGCTGGTGTCGCTGGACGGCGAGCGCGCCACCGTGCCGGCGATCCGCGTCGAGGTGGCCGACACGGTCGGGGCCGGCGACGCGTTCACCGCCGGGCTGCTGCACCACCTGGAGGCGCAGGGGCTGCTCGGCGGGCGCCTGGACGCGCTCGACCTCGACACCGCCGTCGCGGCGGCCGCGTTCGGGACCCGGGTGGCGGCGCTGACCTGCACGGTCCCCGGCGCCGACCCACCCTGGTCCGACCAGCTCTGACCCGGCTCAGAAGTCGAAGTCGTCGATGTTGTCCTTGGTGAAGACGAACGGGTCGCCCAGCAGGACCGTGCCGTCCTCGCCGACGGTGTAGTCGCCGAGCTTGCCCGCCTTGAACGTCTCGCCCTCCTTGCCGGTGATCAGCCCGGAGGCCAGCGCCCCGCCGGTGTAGGCGGCCAGGTAGCCGAGGTCGGACGGGTTCCACAGGGCGAACGAGGTGACGGTGCCGTCCTTGACGTACGCGCGCATCTGGTTGGGCGTGCCCAGCCCGGTCAGCTGCACCTTGCCCTTGTACTCCGAGCCGGACAGGTAGCGGGCCGCCGCCGCGACGCCGACCGTGGTCGGCGAGATGATGCCCTTCAGGTTGGGGTGCTTGGCCAGCAGGCCCTGCGTCTCCTGGAACGACTTCTGGTCGTCGTCGTCGCCGTAGACGGTGTCGACCAGCTTGAGCTTGGCGTACTCGGGCTTGGCCAGCTCGGTCTTCATCATCTCGATCCAGGCGTTCTGGTTGGTGGCGTTCGCGGTCGCCGACAGGATCGCGATCTCGCCGCCCTCCTCGCCGACCGCCTCGCCGATGAGCTTGATCTGCGAGGCGGCGATGCCCTCCGCGCTGGCCTGGTTGATGAAGACGTCCCGGCAGGACGGGTTGGTGTCGGAGTCGTACGTGACCACCTTCGCCCCGGCGGTGCGGGCCTCCTGGAGGGCGCCGCAGATGGCGTCCTTGTCGTTGGCGGACACCACGATCACGTCGGTGCCCTGCTGCGACAGCGTGTTGATGTAGCTGACCTGCGCCGACGGGCTGGCCTCCGAGGGGCCCGTCTGGCTGTAGACGCCCTTGAACTCCTCGACCGCGACCTTGCCGCCCTTGTTGTCGGAGGCGTCGAAGTACGGGTTGTTCACCTGTTTCGGGAGGAAGGCGACCTTCAGCCCCTCCTTGATCGTCCCCGTGCCGGCGGAGGACGCGCCGGGAGCCGGCCGGCCGGCCGGCTCTTCCTGGCTCGCACAGCCGGTGACGGCGAGGCTGAACGCGGTGAGCACCGCCAGGGCGACGGCCCTGCCTCCTCGAGTTCTCGCTGCCATGATGGAGTTCCTTTCGCGGCCCGCGATCGCGGTCAGGGGGTGACGGATCGTCGCCGGCGCAACCGCTCGCGCGCCATGCCGGCGACGTTGGGTCCCACTACGGAGACGATGAGCAGGGATCCGGTGATGATGGTCAGGGTGTTGGCCGGCACGTACGCGAGCTGCAGCGCGTTGCGCAGCGTGCCGAGCAGGACGACGGCTGCGATGACGCCGAGCAGCCCGCCGCGCCCGCCGAAGATGGACACGCCGCCGAGCAGGACCGCGGCCACCACGGCGAGTTCGAGGCCCATGCCGTTGTCGGCGCGGGCGCTGGCGAAGCGCAGCGTCCAGAAGACGCCGGCCAGCGACGACATGGCGCCGGTGGCGACGAACAGCCAGAACTTCGTGCGGGCCACGCCGATGCCGGTGAAGCGGGCGGCCTCGGCGTTGTTGCCGATGGCGTACAGGCCGCGGCCGATCGGGGTGGCGTGCAGCACGAGCGCGAAGACGATCGCCAGGGCGGCGACCACGATGATCATCCACGGGATGGTCAGCCCGGGGATGGCGGCGATCGCGCCCGTCGTCCACTCGGGCGGGTAGTCGGCCACCGCCTGGTCGCCGAGCACGACGTACGCAAGACCCCGGTACAACGCGAGCGTGCCGATCGTCACGGCCAGCGACGGCAGCCCGAAGCCGGTCACGAACAGCCCGTTGACCGCGCCGAGCAGCGCGCCCAGCAGCAGGCAGAGCACGATCACCACGGGCAGCGAGGTGACGCCCCACAGCCAGAGCTGGCCCATGACGGTGCAGGTCAGGCCGAGAATGCTGGCCACCGACAGGTCGATCTCACCGGTGATGACCACCAGGGTCATGGGGAGCGCGATGAGCGCGATCGGGATGACCTCCAGCGTGACGAACCGCCAGAAGCGCGGGCTGGCCACGCCTTCGATGCTGAGCGCGCCGATCGCGACGACCAGGATCAGGGCCACGACGAGCACGGCGTCCCAGGACCCGGCCACCGCCCGCACCCGCCTGATCGCGCCGCCGCTGCCTGTGCCGGGTCCTGTGCCGGTCCCTGTGCCGGTCCCTGTGCCGGTCCCTGTGCCGGTCCCTGTGCCGGTCCCTGTGCCGGTCTCCATGCTGCTCCCCGCGCCGTCTCCTACCGCCTCAGCCACGGCCGCTCCTTCCTCGCAAGGTCCTGGCCATGCGGACGGCCAGCGCGCGGTCCAGGCCGATCGCGGCCAGGATGAGCGCGCCGACGGCGGCCCGCTGCCAGAACGGGCTCACCCCCAGCACCGGCAAGGCGCTGCTGATCGTGGTGAGCAGCACCGCGCCGAGCGCGGCGCCGTAGACCGAGCCGCTGCCGCCGAAGATGGCCACGCCGCCGACCACGACGGCGGCCACCACGTTCAGCTCGAAGCCGTTGCCCGCGTTGGCGTCGAGGGTGCCGAAGCGGGCCGCGTACAGGACGCCGGCCAGGCCCGCGAGCGCGCCGGAGACGACGAACGCGGCGAACACCCGCCGGCCCACCGGGATGCCCGCGAGGCGGGCGGCGGGCGGGCTGGAGCCGATGGCGTACAGCTCCCTGCCGCTGCGGTACGTCCGCAGGTAGTAGCCGGCGGCCACCAGCACCACCACCGCGAACAGCGCCAGCACCGGCACCCCCAGCAGGGTCGCGCTGCCCATGCGCAGGAAGCCGGGCGGCATGTCGGCGGCGTTGATCTGGCGGCCGGTGGCCCAGGTGTAGTCGACGCCGCGGAAGACGTACAGGGTGCCGAGCGTCACCACGAGCGCGGGGACGCGGGCGGCGGCGATGAGCGCGCCGTTCACGGCTCCGCAGACGGCGCCGAGCAGCACGCCTGCCGCCAGAGCGACCGGGATGGGCAGGCCGGGGTTCGCCACGAACAGGCTGCCCGTCGCGAACGCCGACAGCCCCAGCACCGACCCGACCGACAGGTCCACGTTGCGGGTGATGACGACGATGCTCTGCCCGACGGCGAGCACGGCCAGGATGGTCGAGCCGAGCAGCAGGTCCTTGACGCCCTGAGCGGTCAGGAAGCGCGGGTTGACCAGCACGGTCACGGCCACGAGCAGCACCAGCGCGGCGGCGATGCCCAGCTCTCTGATCACGAACACCCGGTGCACGAGCCGGGTGCCCTCGGTGACGGCGGTCATGCGGTACCGCCCTGTCCTGTCGCCTGTCCTGCCGCCTGTCCTGTCGCGGCCAGCATCACCGACTCCTCGTCGGCCCGCGTACGGGGGATGTCGGCCACCAGCCTGCCCTCGTGCATGACGAGCACGCGGTCGGCCATGCCGAGCACCTCGGGCAGCTCACTGGAGATCATCAGCACCGCGACGCCCTGCCCGGCCAGCTCCGACAGCAGCCGGTGCACCTCGGCCTTGGTGCCGACGTCGATGCCGCGGGTGGGTTCGTCCACGATGAGCACGCGCGGCTCGGTGGACAGCCACTTGGCCAGCACCACCTTCTGCTGGTTGCCGCCCGACAGGGTGGAGACGGGATCGGTGAGGCGAGCGGTCTTGACCTGGAGGCGCTCGCTCCAGGTACGGGCCGCCGCCCGCTCGGCGCCGCCGAACAGCAGCCCGAGCCTGCTCAGCGACCAGCGCCTGGTGAGGGTGGCGTTGCGTTCCACCGACAGCTCCATGACCAGGCCCTGCTGGCGGCGGTCCTCGGGGACGAGGGCCAGCCCCGCGGCGATGGCGGCGGCGGTGTCGCCGGGCGGCAGCGTCCTTCCCTCGACGGTCACCTCGCCCGCGTCGGGCCCGTCCACGCCGAACACGGCCCGCGCGACCTCGCTGCGCCCGGCCCCGACGAGCCCGGCCAGCGCCACGATCTCGCCGCCGCGCACGGTGAACGAGACGTCCTCGAAGACGCCGTGCCTGGTCAGGCCGCGTACCTCGAGGCGGGGGTCGCCGACGTCCGCCGCCGTCTTCGGATAGAGCGCGGACACCTCGCGGCCGACCATCCTGCGGACCAGCTCCTCGACGGTGAGGCCGGCGGCCGGGTCGGTCGAGACCCAGCGGCCGTCGCGCATCACCGTGACCCGCCTGCAGAGGGTAAAGATCTCGTCGAAGCGGTGGGAGATGAACAGCACGGCCGCGCCCGCCTCGCGCAGCGACCCGACGACCGAGAACAGCCGCTCGACCTCGACGCCGGACAGGGCCGCGGTGGGCTCGTCCATGATGAGGACGCGGGCGTCGAACGCGAGCGCCTTGGCGATCTCGACGAGCTGCTGGTCGGCGATGGACAGGCCGCGGGCGGGCCGGTCGGGGTCGAGCCCGACGCCGAGCCTGGCGAACAGCTCGGACGTGGCCGCGCGCATGGCCTTGGCGTCGATGCGGCGCAGGCCGCGTAATGGCTGGCGGCTCATGAAGATGTTCTCGGAAACCGACAAATCCGGAAAAAGCGTCGGTTCCTGGTAAATCACTGCCATTCCGGCGGCCTGGGCGTCGGCGGGGCCCGAGAGCGTCAGCTCCTTCCCGTCCACGGTCAGCGTGCCGGCGTCGGCCGGGTGGGCGCCGGCGAGGATCTTCACCAACGTGGACTTCCCCGCCCCGTTCTCTCCCACCAGGCCGTGCGCCTCGCCGGCGTAGAGGTCGAGCCGCACGCCTGACAGGGCACGGACCGCGCCGAAGGACTTGCTGACATCGCGGAGCGACAGGATGGGAGGAGATTCACTCATACGCCCTCCGGCACCGTTCAGGCGAAACGTTTTAATGTGTCCAGAACGTAAAACGGCGGGGAGTTACGTGTCAATACTGCCGGTACGCGACTTGGGTTCTGGCATAAAAGTTCTAAAACGATTTAGACACCAACCGGTCGCGCGGGGGGCCGCGCTTCCGGACATCCGGCGCTCATCGGGACGTACGCGCTCACTCGGCACGGTCACTTGGCTCGGTCACTCGGCACGGTCACTCGGCACGGTCACTCGGCACGGTCACTCGGCACGGTCACTCGGCACGGTCACTCGACACGGTCACTCGGCTGGGATCGTCCGGTAGCCGTTCCACACGAACCTGGCCGTCGTCACCGCGTCGTCGCCGTCCCCCGTGATGAGCTGGTGGATGGCGATGCCGTCCAGCTCGCGGTACTCACACCACTCGTGGTCGGACGTCAGCACCAGATCCAGGCCCAGGTTCACCAGCAGGTCGAACACCTGGCCGCGGTTGGCCCTGTCCACCCCCACGAACACCTCGTCCAGCAGGATGAAGCGCGGGCAGCCCGGATCGGTCAGGTAGTGCGCGGCCACGGCGGCGAACAGCGGCAGGTGCAGCGCGATCGCCTTCTCCCCGCCCGACAGGGCGCCGTGCAGCTTGCGCGTCAGGTCCTGCCAGCCCTGGCCGTCGCCCCTGTACAGCTTGACCACGAAGCGGTGCCAGGCGGTGTAGTCGAGCACCTTCATGAGCTGGTCCTCCCAGCTCGCCGAGGAGTCGTCGGCCCTTGCCTCCTCGACGCGGTCCATGAAGAAGACGTACAGGGCCTCCTTGTCGGCCTCGCTCAGCCCGGCCGGGTCGCGCAGCAGCAGGTCGCGGGCGGCGCGGGTGCCGGGCGACTGCGTGGGGTCGACCTGCCACACCAGCCGCACCGCCACCTTGGACGCGGTGCGGACCCGTTCGAGCCGCTGGTTCATCGCCTCCACCAGCGCCGTCGCCTGCCTGATGCGGTCGGCGAGATGCCGGCGCGTGTCGCCGGCCAGCGTGCGGTCGAACAGGTCCCGCTCGGCCTCGGTGATGTCCCGCCGCCGTGCGTCCCGCTCCTGGTGCAGGACTCTGCCGAGCGCCGCCGCCCCGGCCCGCACCCCGTTGACGGTCGCGGTCAGCACCTGCACGTCGTCGTCGGGCGTCAGCTCCAGCTCCGCCCGCCCGCCCAGCGCCTCCCTGGCACGATGCACGGCATCCCGCAACCGCGCCTCAGCCTCTCTGACCTGCTTGCCCTCATACGGCACCGCCCCCAGCCGCTCCGCGACCACCCTCGCCGCCACCCTCGCCGCCTCCAGCACCGGCCCGGCCTCCGAGGTCGGCTCCAGTGTCACGCCCGCGTCGGCCGGCAGGTGACCGGAGGCCAGGCGGCGGAAGCGGTCCGAGGCCTCCTCGCGTGCCTGCGCGGCCTCGGCGTGCCGGTCCTCGGCGGTGGACAGCTCGCCCCTGAGTCGGCCCAGGCGGGCGTTGAGGCGGGCCAGGCCGTCGTTGATCTGCTTGATGGCGCGGCGGCAGTCCTGGTAGGCGGCCTGGGACTCCTGGAGCCTGGCGAGGACCTCGTGCTGCTCGGCGCCGGCCGTACCCTCGATCGCGGCCAGCCGCTCGGCCAGCACGACCGCGGCGGACGCGGCCCGCTCGGCGCGTTCGACGGCGTCGAGGGCGAGCCGCTCGTACTGGGCGGCGGTCTCGGCGGCCAGCCTGGCGTGCTCGGCGGCGGCGCGGGCGTCGGCGCGGCGGTCGTGCCAGACGGCGCCGGTCGTCTCGGCCGTGCGCAGCGCCTGCTCCAGGTTGTCCAGCGCGGACGGCGCCGCGGGCAGCGCGTGCCGGTCGGCCAGCTCGGTCAGGCGGCGCAGCGACCGCGCCACGTCCTGCTCGCGCCCGTGCAGCCGCTCCTCGTACGCGCGCAGCCGGTCCTCCAGCAGCGCCACCTTGCGCTCCGCGTCGTCGAGCGCCTGCACGGACTCCGCGTACGGCCGCCTGTCGGGCCTGCGCCGCAGCTCGGCGGCCAGCGTGTCGCGGTCGGCGTCCACCACGGCCAGCAGGTGGTCGCACTCGGCGATCCGCCCGGCCAGCTCGCCCAGCCGGTCGTCCAACTCGGCGACGCGGCGCCGCCTGGCCCGCTCCCTGGCGGTCGCGCCGATGTAGGCGGGCTCCGGCTTGACCCAGCGGCCCGCCGCAGGGCCGAGCCGCCAGGTGCCGTCGGCGCCGATCACGGCCGGGTGGTCGACGCCGATCGCGGTGGGCGCGAACGCGATGCCGCCCAGCACGGCGTCCGCCGGGACCGGCGAGTCCGCCTCGGTGAGCAGCACGTGGGCCAGGCTGTAGCCGGGGGCGGGGCGGGCCAGCGCGGCGACCGCGAACGCGTCGTGCTCGCTCGCGTCGAACCCGCCGTCCGGGCGCAGCCACAGGCCGAGCAGCCCGGACGCCTCCAGCGCCGCCTCCACCCCCGCCTGCGCGACCGGGTCCAGCCCCGACCTGAACGCCACCGCCCGCCACAACGGCAGCCCAGGCCGGGCCAGCCGCCCGGCGGGGGTACGGGTGGGCGAGGCGGGCGGCTCGATCGCCGTCTGATCGCTGAGCCGCTCCCGCTCCTGAGCCAGCTCGGCCCGCTCGCCTGCCAGCCGGTCACGCAGGCCGGTCAGATGCTGCTCCCGGGCCGCCAGCTCGACGGCGGCCATCGTCCGCGCCGTGCTCACAAGGTCATCGGCGCGCTCAAAGTCCTCGGCCAGGCCGGCCAGCGTGGCAGGATCAAGCTGAAGCTGCGCGCACCCGCCGGCCCAGTCGCCCAGCGCGGCGGCCAGGTCCCGGGCCCGCTCGTCCCGCACCCGCTCAGCCCGCTCACGACCCTCCTGAGCGGCGGCCAGATCGTCACGCGCCTCGTCACGATCCCGCTCGGCCATGGTCCGCCGCCCCACAGCCTCCTCGTGGGCGACCGCCCCTGCCCTGACCTCCCTGATCTGCCCAGCCCTGCTGCTGACGGCCGCCCGCAGCAGTTCCCTCCCCCGCCGCACCAGAGCCTCCGCATCCCCCTGCTCATGGGCGGAGAGGGGGGCGGCGCGCCCCGCAGCCCGATCATCGTCCTCGGGTGCGGACGGCAGCCCCGCACGGCCCTCGGCGTTGTCCGCTGCCTCTTCGTGGACCGGCAGGAGAGCGGGGCGGGCGAGGGGCTGGTCGGGTAGGGGGGCTGTGCGGCCGGCTGCTTCCTCGTGGACGGACAGGAGGCCGGCGCGGGTGGCGGCGTGGTGGGCCTCCGTCCGGGCGCGGTCGGCCAGGGCGGCGGCTGTGCGGGCCGCGGCGGCGGCGCGGTCGGCGTGGGCCTGTCTGGCCGAGACCTCCCTGGCCGCCTGGCCGGCCTGGTCGCGGAGGCGGGCCGCCGTCTCGTGGGCTGCCTGGGCCTCGGTGCGGAGGCGGTGGAGGTCGCCGGCCTCCCGGTACGCCTCGCTCTCCTTCAGGCCGTCGATGCGGGCGGCCAGGGCCAGCTCCTGGGCCTCCTCCTCCCCCAGCCGCACGGTCGTGGCCGCGAGCTCACGTTCGGCCTCGTTGAGTGCCTCGCGCCGGTCCTTGACCTCTGCGGCCAGCGACTCCACCCGCTCCCACGCCGACATGACGGCAGCGGCGGCGGCCCGCAGCACGCGCTGGGCGTAGCCGCGCTGCCGCTCGGCCAGCCGGTCGGCCTCCTCCACGTCGCGGTCGAGCCGCCGCAGCTCCTCGCGCTGCCGGTCGAGCCGCTCGAACCCCTCGGCGATCTCGTGGATCTCGCCCTCGCCGAGCGGCGGCAGGGCGCTGGACAGCAGGTCGGACAGCAGTCCGGGGTCGAGGCGTTCGGACAGCTTGGGGGTGCGGAGCTGGCGCAGCGCGGTGAGCAGCGAGTCGTAGCGCTGCTCGTTCAGCTCGCGATAAAGGGTCCTGCGCACGACGTCGCGGTACGACTCGGCGGTCTCGTGCACCGTGCCAGACGAGCCCAGCTCGTCGATGAGCTGGGCCTTGGTCAGCGGCTGGCCGCCCTCGCCGGCGAGCCTGATGCCGTCGGGGGCGTCCACGCGGGCGTCGGTGGTGAAGTAGGCGGCGGTGACGTTCTTGGTGTGGACGGTGGCCTGCAGCCGCGCCCCGCAGGTGAACCAGCGCCCGTCGGCGTGCCGGAACTCCAGCCACACGTACCCGACCCGGGTGGCTCCGCCGGCGCCGTCGCCCATGAGGTTCCAGTGCATGGTGCGCTCGCCGCCGCCGAACGTGGACAGCCTGCTCGGCTTCAGGCTGGCGTCCAGCAGGTACGGCAGCAGCAGCTCCAGCACCTTCGACTTGCCGCTGCCGTTGGGCCCGCGCAGCAGCAGCCGCCCCCGGTGGAACTCGAACACCTCGTCGTAGTAGCGCCAGACGTTGAGTATCCCGGCGCGTACCGGAACCCAGCGGGCGTCCATCCCCTGCGCGGCGCGCTGCGGGGCGAGCTCGGTGACGGTCATCAATCCTCCTGTACGGCCGCGCGATCGACCCGGTAGCGGGCCGCGGCGGGCAGGGCCGCGACCCGGTCACCCGTACGGCGGGCGAGCCCGAACCGGACGAGCACCTCAAGCGCGTCGGCGGCCAGCCGCGGCCCGCCGCCGTCCGACTGGTACGCCTTGGCCCACTGCGGGAAGCGGCGCAGCAGCTCGGCGGCCTCCTCGTCGAGCCGGGCCGCGCTGACGGGACCCGAGGTGACGAGCAGGTCGAGCATGAGCAGGGCGGCCACCTTGGCGTGCCCGCCGTCGTCGGGGAACCTGCTGTCGGTGGCGATGCCGTCGGGATCGACCAGCAGGAACCCCTCGGCCCGCTCCTCCAGCACGAACCCGGCCTCCTCCGCCGCGCGGCGCAGCAGCCTGCGGCCGGTCAGCGAGGCGGCGTAGGCCGCCTGGGCGGGCGTCAGGTCGTCGCGGTAGACGACGGGGTCGTCGAGCAGGCGGCGGATGAGGGTGTGGCGGGCGTGCAGGGCGCGCTGGGTCTCGCTGGGCTCGCCGGCGCCGTACCGCGCCTCGGCGACCAGCGCATCCGGCGGCCCGCCCCGCCAGGTGTCCGCCACCCGGGACGGGGGGACGGGGGCGGCGAGGAGGCGGATGACGCGGGTCGTGTCCACGCGGTAGAGCACCTTGGCGTCCTCGTCGTCGAGGTAGGCGTCGGTGGCGCCGTCCATCGCGGTGAGCGCGCCGTAGTGCTCCAGCAGCTTGACCGCGTCCACGAAAGCCGCGCGCTCCTCACCCCGCACCGGCTCGAACGCGGGCACGCCCGGCTCCACCGCCGCCGCCTGCGCGACCCGCCCGGCCAGCATGCCGATCGTGGTGACGGGCGAGGTGAGCAGCTCGGCCGCGCACAGGCACAGCAGCGTGTAGCGGCGGCGGTCGAAGGGCGCCCTGGTGGTGCGGCGGCGCCTGGCCGGACGGGTGGCGCCGGGCTCTGACCTGACCTTGACCAGCCGGGCGTAGCCCTGACGCGGCTCCACGACCAGCCGCCAGCCGCAGAAGTAGTCGAACCACTGGATGAGCGGCCCGCGCCGCTTCCTGACCAGGTCGAAGGCGGCCGGGTCGTCGTGGGCGGAGACGAGGGGACGGCCGAGCAGGGTCCTGATGGCCCGGGCCAGCTCCTCCTTCTCGGCGCGTACGAGCTGGTTGGCAAGGGTGCTCACGCCCCCACCCCCCACTCACGCGAACCACCGCACCGCCACGCCGCCGTCATGGAAGTCGCCGCCGTGCTCACGCGCCCACCACCCGTTCGCGCAGGGTGCCGGGTGCGCGGACGTCGATGAGGTAGTCGGGGCTGCGGAACCAGCCCTCGGACGTCCGCAGGACCGCCACCTCCCTCTCGGTGGGCGCGTCGTCAGGGGCTCGCAGGACGATCTCCACGCGGCCGTCGGAGGTGACGGCCCGGCGGAACCCGGTCGGGTCGGGGCGCTCGGCCAGCGCCCTGCCCACCAGGTCGAGCAGGCGGCCGAAGGTGTCGTGGTCGAGCTCGCCGAGCTGCGAAAGCCGGATCGGGCCCGTCGTGGCCAGCGCCGCCCAGGCGGCCTCCAGCTCGGCGCGCTCGCGCTCGGCCATGGCCCGCCGTTGGGCGCGCAGCTCGGCGACGTCGCGGACCCTGCCGGTGCGGCCCATCCGTTCGGTACGTCCGCGCGAGCGCAGCAGCGCCGACACCTCGACCGGCTCGGCCTCCGCCCACGGCACCCCGGCCGGGATCAGCTCGGCGTCGGCGTGACCGAGGTGGGCGTGGCGGGCCGAGCCGAGCCCGAACGCGGCGTCCCACAGCCGGTGCGCGTCGTCCTCGCCGGGCGCGGTGGCGAACCAGCGGGCCAGCGTACGGAAGTCGGCGGCGGCGCTGGACGAGCGGCGGCGGGCGTCGGTGATGCGGTCGAGCACCTGCAGCAGGACGACGATGGCCCGCCGCGCCACGTCGTGCAGCCGCCGCACCCGCGGCACGCTCCCGTCCTCAGGCGCGAACCACGCCAGCAGCCCCTCCCACTGCGCCACCCGCGCCGCCAGCCACGGCGTCGCGTGATCAGCCCCCGGCATCCTCGGCAGATCGGCCCCATCGAGGGCCCGCGCGTGCAGCACCGCGACGCTCCGCCCGCTGTGCCGCACCAAGCCACCTCGCCCACCCTGCCCGCCATACGCAGCCGGATCACCCCGCCCACCGTCCGCCGCGGGACTCCCCTCGCCGGGTCGGCCGCCCTGGTCGGGGTGGGCGGCCCCGCCGATGAGGGGGTGGAGGAGGGTGGTGATGGTGTCGGTGCGGTGCTCCAAATCTGTGACGAACTGCTGGAGGTAGGCGACCGTGGCGGTCTTCACCTCGTGGAACGTTGCCAGGTCGGTGCCCTCGGCGCGTAGCAGGCGCTGCAGGTCGGCGTTGAAGCGGCGGGTGTCGGTGCGCAGGGCGTCGAGGTGGGCTTCCAGCTCCATCAGGCAGGCGAAGATGCGGCGGTTGCGGCCGGGGTCAGGGTCGTGCAGCAGTTCGTTCAGCTCGGCCAGGCGGGCGGCGATGGCGTCCAGCACCGCCGTCTGCAGTGCACCCGCCGAGTCCAGCGCGGCCATGGCGTGCCGGATCCCGGCGAGGGCCGCCGCGCCACGGCCGGTGAGCGAGTATTGGAGGTTCCTGCGCTCGTACTCCTCGGCCGTGGCGAAGCCGCCCGCGTGGTCGAAGACCACGTCGAGCAGCCCCCACCCGGCCAGCTGCTTGAGCGTGCCGGCGAGGTCCTGCTCGCCGACCGGCGCGTAGCAGCCGGTCGCGCGCAACCGCTCCCGCACCTCGTCTGCGGTGAGCGCCGTCTCCAGCCGCTCGTCGGCCTCGCCGAACGCGAAGAGGACCGCCGTGTGCAGGTCAGCCCGCTCCGTCGTGGTGAACCGGAACAACTCCGGCGGCACCTGTGGCGCGCCCGCCATCACCCGCTCCCCTCGCCGCTCGATTACCCGACGCAACGGTAGCGGGACACACCGTCACGGGGGTCGCTGTTTGCCCGTACATCACGGGGGTACGGCGCTGGCATGGGAAGCCAGGGGTCCGGGGGTAACGGTATGGCGGAGTTCGAGGCGACGCGGGGCATGCCGGCGGAGAGCATGGTGGTGTTCGGGGTGGCGTCCGATGTGCGGCTCATGGACCGGTGGCTGCCGCAGGGACTGTCGGTCCACGACGCGGGGCCCGGCACGCTCGAGGCGGACGGCTCGCTGGTGCCCGGTTCCGGCAAGCACGAGGGGTTGTTCCGCGTCTCCCAGGAGCAGCTGAGGGTGGAGTGGGGCGGACGCGACCACCCCGGCTATTCGGGCTGGCTGCAGGTGGCCGACTCCGCGGCCGGCACCAGCGAGGTGACGGTGCACATCAGCCTGCTCGACGAGCCTGAGTCCGGGGCGCGGGCGGACGAGGTGCGCGGGCTGCTCGACCGGTCGCTCGACAGCCTCGCCGACGAGGTGCAGCGCCGCGTCTCCGGTGGCGGCTGACGAAGTACGGGCGGATTTCGGGGCGGGGAATGGCCTTTTGAGGTCTCGGGCGGTTGGTAGATCTTTCTCCGGACCGGGAATTCGAGTGTTTTGCCCACTTGCTCTCGACCTGGGGCAACGTCTATAAATAACGGGAAATCCGTTGCCTACATCCCCTGAGACATGCGACGACTATTCCGTTTCATTACGCCTGCCCTGGCCGGTCTGCTGACCCTCACCGGTGTCGCGGGCCAAGCCCGAGCCGCCGCGCCTGAACGGCTCGGCGAATTCTACGGACAGCGCCTTGCCTGGTCTCGCTGCGGCGACGGCTATGAATGCGGGAAGGTGTCGGTCCCGCTCGACTACGCGCGCCCCGAGGGCGACAGGATCGGCCTCAGCATGGCCCGCCTGCCTGCGACGGGACGCAAGATCGGGTCGATCGTGCTCAACTTCGGCGGCCCCGGCGCGTCCGGCGTCGACACGCTGCTGCAGAGCAAGGACGTCGTCTCCCCCGCGATCAGGGAGCATTTCGACGTCGTCAGCTTCGACCCCCGCGGCGTCGGCGGTTCGGCACCCGTCCACTGCATGAAATCCCTCGACCTCGATTCTTACTTCACCCTCGATCCCACTCCTGACACCGCTGCCGAAGTAAAGCGTCAGGAAAAGTGGGACAAAGCATTCGCAAAATCCTGCGCCAAGCGGTCGGGAAAGAAACTGCTCGCCCATGTGGGCACCGTAGAGGTCGCCCGCGACATGGACGTGATGCGCGCCGCTCTGGGAGACGAGCGGCTGACGTACCTCGGTTTCTCGTACGGCACCTACCTCGGCTCGCTGTACGCCGACATGTACCCGACGCGGGTGCGGGCGATGGTGCTCGACGGCGCCGAGGACCCGTCGCAGGACACCGAGGACTTCATCGAGGACCAGGACCGCGGGTTCGAGGTGGCCACGGAGTCGTTCCTGCGTGACTGCCTCAAGGCCGGGGACTGCCCGTTCAAGGGGCACTCGGTGAAGGCGGCGATGAAGAAGCTCGACCGGCTCTACGACCGCGCCGACCAGTCACCGCTGCGCAACGAGTACGACGCCCGCCAGGTCAGCGAGGCCGTCGTGCGCAGCGCGGTGGAGTACTCGATGTACCAGACGGCGACCTGGCCGCGGCTGCGGCAGGCGCTGGCGCAGGCGTACAAGGGTGACGGCACGAAGCTGCTGCAGCTCGCCGACGAGAGCAACGGGCGGCGGCCCAACGGCCGCTACGACAACAGCTTCGAGGCCCTGATGGCCATCAACTGCGTCGACCATCCGGAGAGCCCGTGCCCGTTCTGGCCGGTCAAGGGCTCGCGGGTGCCGGCGAAGGTGCAGGCCAAGGGGGCGCCGCCGATCGTCGTGGTGGGCACGACGCGGGACCCCGCGACGCCGTACAAGGAGGCGCAGGCGCTGGCCGAGCAGCTGGAGCACGGCGTGCTGCTGACCAACGACGCCGACGGCCACACCGGCTACCGCAGGGGCTCCTCCTGCCTCGACCGCAAGGTGGACGACTACCTGCTGACGGCCAAGGCTCCGCGCCCGAGCACCTGCCGCCCCGACGCGACGACCGACGCGAAGGCGAACGCGAAGGCCCAGGCCAAGGCCGGCGTCTGAGGCGGAGCGGCGGTGCGCGAGGCGGGCCCAAGGGTCATGCCTGTGACCGGCGCCTGAGGTGACACCACACCTCGGTGTGGGAGAGGTGACGTTCGGGTCAACCCTGGCCGTGCCTGCGCGATGGCGCGGCCACCGTGGGAGAGATTGGCGGACGTAGCCGGAAATTCCCGCCCGAGGAGCCCATGGAGTCGCTGCTGATCCTGCACGCGGTCGCGGCGGCCTGCGCTCCCTGGCTGGTGACCCGCCTGGGCCGGGCCTCCTACTTCGCCGTGCTGGCGGTGCCGTCGGCGGCCGGGCTGGCATACACGGGATGGCTGGCGCTGCGCGGGCTGCCGGCGCGGGAGAGCAGGCCGTGGGCGCCGGTGCTGGGGCTGGAGCTGTCGTTCCGCGCCGACCCGCTGGCGGTGCTGATGATGGCGCTGGTCACCGGGGTCGGCGTGCTGGTGCTGGGGTACAGCGCCCGCTACTTCCCGGCGGCCGGCGAGGGGCTCGGCCGCTACGGCGGGGCGATGGTGGCCTTCGCGGGCTCGATGCTGGGCCTGGTCACGACCGACGGCCTGCTCCTGCTGTACGTGTTCTGGGAGCTGACGACGGTCTTCTCCTACCTGCTCATCGGCCACGACCCGGCCAGCCGACCGAGCAGGCAGGCGGCGATGAAGGCACTGTCGGTGACGACGTTCGGCGGGCTGGCGATGCTGGCCGGGTTCGTGCTGCTGGGGCAGGCGGCGGGCACGTACCAGATCTCGGAGATCGTCGCCCGCCCTCCTGACGTCGCGCCGGTGGCGCTGGTGCTGGTGCTGGCGGGGGCGCTGGCGAAGTCGGCGATCTTCCCGTTCAGCACGTGGCTGCCGGCCGCGATGGCGGCGCCGACGCCGGTCTCCGCGTACCTGCACGCGGCGGCGATGGTGAAGGCGGGGGTGTACCTGCTGGCCCGGCTGGGCCCGGCGTTCGGCGACCTGGCGTTGTGGCGGTCGGTGGCGGTGCCGCTGGGCGTGGTGACGATGCTGCTGGGCGGCTGGCGGGCGCTGCGGGAGACGGACCTGAAGCGGCTGCTGGCGTACGGGACGGTCAGCCAGCTCGGCCTGATGGTGCTGCTGTTCGGCGCGGGCACGGAGGGCACGGCGGTGGCGGGCGCCGGGATGGTGCTGGCGCACGCGCTGTTCAAGGCCGCCCTGTTCCTCGTGGTGGGCATCGTGGACCACGCGACGGGCACGCGGGACCTGCGCGCGCTGAGCGGGCTCGGCGGGGCGATGCCGTGGACGTGCGGGGCGGCGGTGCTGGCGGGCGCGTCGATGGCGGGGCTGCCGCCGCTGGCGGGGTTCGCGGGCAAGGAGGCGGCGCTGGAGTCGCTGCTGGACACGCCGCCCGTGCTGGCGGGGGTGGTGGCGGGCTCGGCGCTGACGGCGGCGTACACGCTGCGCTTCCTGTGGGGGGCCTTCGCCGGCAAGCCGGGCATCGAGCCGACCCCCGCGCACGCGACGCCGGCGGCGATGGCCGCCCCGGCGGGGCTGCTGGCCGTGCTGGGCCTGGTGTTCGGGCCGCTCGCCCCCTGGTACGAGGGCGCGATGTCCGGCTATACCGGCACGTACGCCGACCCGGGCAGGCACGCCCACCTGGCTCCTTGGAGCGGCCCTTCGCTGCCGCTGCTGCTGTCGGCGTCGGCGCTGGCGGCCGGGCTGGTGCTGTTCCTGGCGCGCGGCCCGATGGCCAGGGCGGGCACGGCGCTGCACGTGATGGATTCCAGCCAGGTCTTCTGGACGGCGATCCGCCGCCTCGACCGGTTCGCGATCCAGGTCACCGGCTTCATCCAGCGCGGCTCGGTCCCCGACTACCTGCTGCTGACGCTGCTGGCGACGGTCGGCGTGGGCCTGTTCTCGATCGTGTACGGCGGCCCGCCGCACCTGGACGTGCCGGTCGTCGGCTGGCAGCGGCCCGAGCAGCCGGTGATCGTGGTGCTGCTGGCGGCGGCGGGCGCGCTGGCCCTGTTCGCCCGCGCGTACATTTTGCTGGCCCTGGTGATCGGCCTGACGGGTTACGGCACGGCGCTGCTGTTCCTGGTGCACGGCTCCCCCGACCTGGCGCTGACCCAGTTCCTCGCCGAGACGCTGAGCCTGGTGGTGTTCGCGCTGGTGCTGCGGCGGCTGCCGGTGGAGCCGGCAGGGGGGCGGCTGCCGATGCCGTTCCGGCTGGGGGTGGGCCTCGCGGTGGGCGTGGTGGCGACGGGCGCGGGCATGCTGGCGATGGCGGCGCGCGGCACCGAGCCGGTGGGCGCGTCGATGCCGGAGGCGGCGGTGGAGGCGGGGGCGCGCAACGTGGTCAGCGCCATCATCCTCGACGTCCGGGCCTGGGACACGCTGGGCGAGAGTGCGGTGCTCATCGTGCTGACGCTGGGCGTGACCAGCCTGGTGTTCCTGCGGCGCAGGTCGTACGCGATCGAGCGGGTGGAGCACGGGCACCGGCCCGAGGAGCCGACGCACTGGCTGGCCTCGACGCTGCCGCGCGGGCAGCGGGCGCTGGCGTTCGAGGTGGCGGCGAGGCTGACCTTCCACACGGTGCTGGTGCTGTCGGTGTTCCTGCTGTTCGTCGGGCACAGCGGGGTCGGCGGCGGGTTCGCGGGCGGCATCGTGGCGGGGCTCGCGATCACCGTGCGCTACCTGGCGGGCGGCAGGAACGAGCTGGCCGCCGCCGTGCCGGTGCACGCGGGCGTGCTGATGGGGCTCGGGCTCACGCTGTCGGCCGGGACCGCGCTGATCGGGCTGCTGTTCGGCCAGGCGGCGCTGGCGATGCTGGCCACGGACGTGAGCGTGCCGCTGGTGGGCCACCTGCACCTGTCCACGGGCCTGCTGTTCGACCTCGGCGTGTACGTCTCCGTCGTCGGCATGGTGCAGGACGTGCTGCGCGCGCTCGGCGCCGAGCTGGACCGCCAGGTCGACGCCGGGGAGAACGCGTGAACAGCGTTTCGCTGGTGCCGTTCGCCGCCTGCTGCGTGCTGATCACCACCGGCGTGACGCTGCTGCTGGAGCGGAGCCTGGTGCGGGTGCTGGCGGGCGTCATCGTGCTCGGCAACGGCGTGAACCTGCTGATCGTGACCTCGGGCGGGGACGCGGGAGGCCCGCCGTACACCGGCACGGTCGGGATGGCGGACCCGCTGCCGCAGGCCATGGTGCTCACCGCGATCGTCATCACGCTGGGCGTGACCGGGTTCCTGCTGGCCATGGTGCACCGCTCGTGGCAGCTCACCGGCACCGACGAGGTGCAGGACGACACCGAGGACCGGCGGGTGCGGCTGCGCGCGCGGCGCGGCGAGCTGGGCGACGCCGTACGGGCCAGGCGGGACGCGTACCGGCGGCTGGTCGTCGAGCAGCGGGCGGAGCTCGCGAACATGGAGGCCGAGCGGGCCGAGCGGGAGCGGCTGGAGGAGGCCGACCTGGAACGGCGCATCTCCCGCGTGCACACCGAGCTGGAGCAGTGGATGCGGCTGCTGCGCGAGCAGGGCCTGTCGGAGGAGGAGCTGCAGCGCCGCTTCGAGGACGTCGGCCTGCGCGAGGACACCGGCGCGATCAGCAACGCCGAGCGCATCGAGCAGCTGCGCGAGGAGCACGAGCGCCGCAGGCGGACGCAGGACGCGAGGGAACGGGAGCTGCGCAAGAAGCTCAAGACCCGCCAGCGGGAGGCGCGCAAGCAGATGCGGGCGGCCATCAGGAGGGAACGCGCCAGGCAGGCCCTGGCGGAGGACCCCGAGCTCGAGGGCGACGACTGAGCCATGGACGGTGAGCGGTGATCGGCGCGAGCGGGCTGGAGAGCCTGGTCTGCGTGCCCGTGCTGCTGCCGCTGCTCGCCGCCGGGGTGAAGCTGGCGATCGGCGGGCGGCTGCGCGGGCTGCAGTCGCTGATCAGCGTCGTCACGCTGGGCGTGTCGCTGGCCGTGTCGGTGGTGCTGATGGTCGCGGCCGACACGCAGGGGCCGCTGGTGACGGAGCTGGGCGGCTGGCCGGCGCCGATCGGCATCACCCTGGTCGCCGACCGGCTGTCCACGCTGGTGCTGGTGGTGTCGTCGGCGGTGACGCTGTGCGTGATGGTGTACTCGGTCGCCAACGCCTACGACGACCAGGAGCACGACGCGCCGATGGCGATCTTCCATCCGGCGTTCCTGGTGATGGTGGCGGGGGTGGCCGACGCGTTCCTGACCGGTGACCTGTTCAACCTGTTCGTGGCCTTCGAGCTGCTGCTGAGCGGCTCGTACGTGCTGCTGACCTTCGGCGGCACCGAGTTCAGGATCAGGGCGGGGGCGACGTACACGCTGATGGCGCTGGCCTCGTCGATGCTGTTCCTGATCGCGCTGGCCGTCACGTACGGCGCCACCGGCACGCTGTCGCTCGCCCAGCTCGCCGAACGCTTCGCGACCCTGCCGGAGCAGGTGCAGCTGCTGGTGGAGCTGACGCTGCTGCTGGCCTTCGCGATCAAGGCGGCGATCTTCCCGATGTCGGCGTGGCTGCCCGACTCCTACCCGACGGCGCCCGCCCCGGCCACGGCGGTCTTCGCGGGCCTGCTGACCAAGGTCGGCGTGTATTCGATCATCCGGCTGGAGGCGCTGCTGTTCCCCGTCGGGCCGGTCTCGACGCTGCTGATGTGGGTGGCGCTGGCCACGATGGTGGCCGGGGTGCTGGGCGCGGTGGCGCAGACCGACATGAAGCGGATGCTGTCCTTCACGCTGGTCAGCCACATCGGCTACATGGTGTTCGGGGTGGCGCTGTCGACGGTGGCGGGCCTGGCCGGCGCGGTGTTCTACGTGGTGCACCACATCACCGTGCAGACCAGCCTGTTCCTGGTGGCGGGCATGGTGGAGCGGCGCACCGGCACGACGTCGGTGACCCGGCTGGGCGGCCTCATGCGGGCCACGCCGCTGATCGCGGTGCTGTTCTTCGTGCCCGCCATGAACCTGTCGGGCATTCCGCCCATGTCGGGGTTCCTGGGCAAGCTGATGCTGGTGCAGGCCGGGCTGGCGACCGGCGGCTGGCTGCCGGTGACGCTGGTCGTGGCCGGGCTGGCGACGAGCCTGCTCACCCTGTACGCGGTGGCCAAGACGTGGGGCAAGGCGTTCTGGCGGACGCCGCAGTCCGAGCAGGTGGGCCGGGTGCTGGAAAGCGAGGAGGCCACCGGCGAGGACCCGACCGTGACCACGATCAGCCTGCCGGCGCCGCTGCCGCTGTCGGTGGCGGCGCTGATCGTGCTGGGGCTGTCGTTCACGGTGCTGGCGGGGCCGCTGACGGCGCTGGCCGAGCGGGCGGCGGGCGAGCTGCTGG
Source organism: Nonomuraea sp. NPDC004580 (assembly GCF_040609855.1). Lineage (NCBI taxonomy): Bacteria > Bacillati > Actinomycetota > Actinomycetes > Streptosporangiales > Streptosporangiaceae > Nonomuraea > Nonomuraea sp. NPDC004580. The sequence goes on from NZ_JBEXLH010000055.1 coordinate 53,517, forward strand.
CGCGCGAGCCGTACATGTCCGCGGTGCTGGAGCGTCCCCGGTGAGGCGCGCCCATGGGAGGTGGCGATGAGGCCGGAGTCACTGGCGCCGCGGCTGCTGGGCCGGCGGGTGCCGCTGCCACTGGTGGCCTGGCTGACGCTGGTGTGGGTGGCGTTGTGGGGCGACCTCAGCGTGGGCACCGTGCTGGGCGGGCTGGCGACCGGGCTGGTGGTGACCTGGCTGCTGCCGATGCCGCCCATCAACCGGGCCATCAGGCCGCATCCCGTGCCGCTGGCCCGCTTCCTGCTGTACTTTGCGTTCGACCTGGTGATCTCGACCGTTCGGGTGGTCTATTACGTGCTGCGGCCCGGCGACCCGCCGACGCAGTTCGTCCGGGTGCCGCTGCGCACGACGTCCGAGCCGATCACCGTGCTGGTCATGGTGGCGATCTCCACCGTGCCGGGCAGCCTGGTCGTCGAGCGCTACCCCGGGGAACTGCTGCTGCACGTGCTGGGCCGTCCCGGCGACGTCACCGGCCCCGTACGCCGGGACGTGGCGGAACTGGAGTCGCGCCTCGTGGCGGCCTTCGGCACGCCCATGGACCAGGAGGAGCTGGCGTGAACACGGTGTACCTGGTCACCCTGGCCCTGCTCGGCTGCGGGGCGGCGGCGACGCTCTACCGGGTGGGCAGGGGCCCGTCGATGCTGGACCGGGCGGTGGCGCTCGACGTGTTCACCTCGCTGTCGATGTGCGGGGCCGGGGCGTACGCGGTGGTCAGGGACGACTACTCCGACCTGCCGATCCTGCTGGTGCTGTCGCTGCTGGGGTTCGTCGGGTCGGTGTCGCTGGCCCGCTTCTTCTCCGGCAAGGAGGAGAGGAGGAGCCGATGAGCGTGCTCGACATGATCGCGTCCGCCTGCCTGCTGCTGGGCTCGGTGCTGGCGCTGTCGGCCGGGATCGGGCTGGTGCGCTTCCGCACCACGCTGCAGCGCATGCACGCCGGCACCAAGCCGCAGGTGCTCGGCGTGCTGCTGGTGCTGCTGGCGATGTGGCTGCACCGGCCGTCGCTGACGTACGCGGGGCCGCTGCTGCTCGTGGCGCTCTCGCAGGTGATCACGGTGTCGGTCGCCGCCTACATGGTGGCGCGGGCGGCCAACGCCCGTCACTCCTCCGACGACGACACCGGGCTGCCCTCCGACGACTGAGCGCGCGTGGAGCCCTCGTCCCCGTCCGAACCCGCGCCCGAGCGGTCGAGTGCCGGCTGCCCGAACCAGGTCCACAACGCGAGCAGCGCCAGCAGGCCGGCCGCGACCCACGCCAGCGTCGCGTCGAAAAGGTAGTCGATGACGAACATCGTGGACGTCGTCATCGACACCGCCAAGGCGAGCGCGCCCAGGATGCCGTAGACGTTGGAGCGGCGTACCAGCGTCTCCTTGCGGCCCTGACGGAACAGCACGCGGTGCTGCGCGGGCGGCGCGATGTAGCAGATCGACGCGAAGGCGGCGCTGAGCAGCGCCGTGAAGTAGAGCCACCGGTCGGCCTGGTCCAGCCGGGAGAAGCTCGAGGAGAAGGGCACGGTGAGCAGGAACGCGAACAGCACCTGCACGCCGGTCACGGCCACGCGCGCGCCCTGGAGCAGTTCGACGAAATTGCGGTCCGCACGTTCCTGGTGCGACTCGTTCTTCAAGGGGGCCTCCCGCCACTGGACGAGAGCCTTACTCTGCTCCGCAAAGCATCGTTAAAACGTGTGCCTCATCACCTTCGCCGGAGTGATCGGCAGCTCGCGCACGCGGTGGCCGGTCGCGTGGAAGACGGCGTTGCCGACGGCGGCCGCGGTGCCCACGATGCCGATCTCGCCGATGCCCTTGCTGCCCATCGGGTTGAGCGCGTCGTCCTGCTCGTCCAGCCAGACGGCCTGCACGTCGCGGATGTCGGCGCAGACCGGCACGTGGTACTGCGCGAGGTCGCGGTGCAGGAACCCGCCGAACTCCTCGTCGGTCAGCGTCTCCTCCATCAGCGCCATGCCGAGGCCCATCGTCATGCCGCCGATGAACTGCGACCTCGCGAGCTCGGGATCCACGATGTTCCCGGCGGCGAAGACGCCGAGCAGCCGGGAGACCCGCACCTCGCCGGTCACCATGCTGACCCGCACCTCGGCGAACTGGGCGCCGAACGCGTGCCTGGCCAGCTCGGCCTCCTTCGCGACCTCGTCGGTGGTGTCCGCGCGGCCCTCCTTGCCGTCCTTGACCATCTCCTCGCAGGCGCGGACGACGGCGGAGCCCCAGGACGCGGTGCCCATGGAGCCGCCGGCGACCGGCCCGTCCGGCAGGTCGCTGTCGCCCAGCTCCACGTGCACCCGCTCGGGCGCCACGTTCAGCGTCGCGGCGGCGATCCTGGTCAGCGCGGTACGCGCGCCCGTGCCGATGTCGGCGGCGCCCACCTGGACGAGCACGTCGCCGTCGTCCAGCACCTTGGCCAGCGCCTTCGACGGCCGCCGCCTGGCCGGGTAGGTGGAGGACGCCACGCCGGTGCCGATCAGCCACTCCCCCTCGCGCCTGACGCCGGGCGCGGGGTCGCGCTGCTCCCAGCCGAAGCGGCGGGCGCCCTCGCGTAGGCAGCCCGCGAGGTCGCGGGAGCTGAACGGCAGCCCGCTGTACGGCTCGGTCTCGGGCTCGTTGCGCAGCCGCAGCTCGACGGGGTCGATGCCGGCGGCGTAGGCCAGCTCGTCCATGGCGGACTCCAGCGCGTACATGCCGGGGCACTCGCCCGGCGCGCGCATCCACGAGGGCGTGCCGACGTCGAGCCGGACCAGGCGGTGCCTGGTGCGCAGGGCGGGGGTGGCGTACATGACCCTGGCCGGGGTGGCGGTCTGCTCGGCGAACTCGGCGATCGTCGAGGTCTGCTCGTACGCCACGTGCTCCAGCGCCGTCAGCCGGCCCTCCCCGTCCGCGCCGAGGCGCAGCCGCTGGATGGTGGGCGTGCGGTAGCCGGTGACGTCGAACATCTGCTGCCTGGTCAGCGCGATCTTGACCGGGCGGCCCACCGCCTTGGCGGCCAGCGCGGCCAGCACCGCCTGCGGCCTGGTCGTGCCCTTCGAGCCGAACCCGCCGCCGACGTGCCTGGCCACCACCCTGACCTGGTCCTTCGGCAGGCCGAGCGTGTGGGCGACCATGTCGCGGCTGGTGGAGCTGCCCTGCGCGGTGTCGTACAGCATGAGCCGGCCGTCCTCGTCCCAGTAGGCCAGCGCCGCGTGCGGCTCCATCGGGTTGTTGTGCATGACGGGCGTCTCGTAGACGACGTCCACGGTGGTCGCGGCCTCGGCCAGCCCGGCCTCGACGTCGCCCAGCTCGGTGTCGGTCGGGTAGTCCGGGTTGACCACGTCGGGCTTGTAGAGGCCGGGGTGGTCCATGCGCAGGGTGACGTCGTGGTCGTCGGGGTCGTAGTCCACGCGGACGGCGTCGGCGCCGGCGCGGGCGTTGTCGTAGGTGTCGGCGACGACGGCGGCGATGATCTGGCCGCGGTAGGCGATGTCCCTGCTCCTGAACAGGGCCAGCTCGGGGTCGGCGTCCTCGGCGAGGCTCGGCGGGTCCTCGCAGGACAGCACGGCGAGCACGCCGGGCAGCTCCAGCGCGGGCGCGGCGTCCACGTGCTTGACGCGGCCCTTGGCGATGCGGGACTGCACGGGGTAGGCGTAGGTGACGCCCTCGACCGGGTACTCCGCCGCGTACGTGGCCAGTCCCGTGACCTTGACGCGGCCCTCGATGCGGTTCACGGCGCGAGCTCCTCCAGCGTGGCGACGATCAGGTTACGGGCCAGCGGCACCTTGTACGCGTTGCGCGGCAGCGGCCTGGCCTGCTCCAGCTCTGTCTCGGCGGCCTGGAGGAACGCCTCCCCCGTCGCGGGCCCGCCGATCAGCGCCGCCTCGGCCCGCTCCGCCCGCCACGGCACGTGGGCCACCGAGCCGAGCGCGATGCGGCACCCGGCCACCCTGCCGTCGCGCACGTCGAGCGCGGCGGCGATGGACACCAGCGCGAACGCGAACGACGACCGCTCGCGCACCTTGCGGTAGGTCTGGACGCCCGTGGGCGGCGGCGGCAGCTCGACGGCGGTGATCAGGTCGCCGGGCTCCAGCACGGTGTCCCGCTCCGGCTCGTCGCCGGGCAGCCGGTGCAGGCCGGGCATGGGCACGATGCGGTCGCCTCCCGGCCCTGTGACGTGCACCTCGGCCTCCAGCGCGGCCAGCGCGACCGCCATGTCCGAGGGGTGGGTGGCCACGCACGCGTCGGACGCGCCGAGCACGGCGAGACCCGAGTGGTCGCCGGCGATGGCCGGGCAGCCCGAGCCCGGCCTGCGCTTGTTGCACGGCCTGGTGACGTCTTGGAAGTACGGGCAGCGGGTGCGCTGCAGCAGGTTGCCCGCCACGGTGGCGACGTTGCGCACCTGCCCCGACGCGCCCGCCAGCAGCGCCCTGGCCAGCATGGGGTAGCGGGTGCGGATCAGCGGGTGCACGGCGAGGTCGGTGTTGCGGACGGTGGCGCCGATGCGGACGCGGTCGCGTACCTGCTCGATCTCGTCCAGCGGCAGCCGGCTGACGTCCACCAGGCGGTCCGGCTCGGCCACGCCCAGGCGCATGAGGTCGACCAGGTTGGTGCCGCCGCCGAGGTACATGGTGCCGGGGGCAAAGCCGCGCACGGCCTCCGCCGGGGTGGCGGCGCGGGCGTACTCGAAGGGTTTCACGACGTCACCTCGCGGATGGCGCTGACGATGTTGACGTACGCGCCGCACCGGCACAGGTTGCCGCTCATCCGCTCCCTGATCTCCTCAGGGGTCAGGCCAGGGTCGGTGGCGAGGTCCTCGGTCACCGCGCTGGGGCCCGGCTCGCCCAGCATCCCGGCCGCCGAGCAGAGCTGGCCTGGCGTGCAGTAGCCGCACTGGAAGGCGTCGTGCTCGATGAAGGCCGCCTGCAGCGGGTGCAGCTCGTCGCCGTTCGCCAGGCCCTCGACGGTGGTGATCTCCCTGCCCTCCACCGCGACGGCGAGCGCCAGGCAGGCGTTGGCGCGCCGGCCGTCGATCAGCACCGTGCACGCGCCGCACTGGCCGTGGTCGCAGCCCTTCTTGGCGCCGACGAGGCCGAGGCGTTCGCGGAGCAGATCGAGCAGCGACGTGCGCGGGTCCACGTGCACCGTGCGCGGCACTCCGTTCACCTGCAGGGTGATGTCCATTTCGCACGACTACCCGAGCGTTGTGAGCGACAACCCCTCTCGGCGGTAAAGCGGCGTCGCCCTTTCGTCCTTGGACGTCCGGTTTTGCCGGGGTGGTGGCGGGTAGCCGTGGCGGCATGGGGCGGGCCATGGAAGAGGAGGCGGCGATCCTCACGGTGAACGCCGGCTCATCGAGCCTGCGCCTGGACCTCGTCCAGGGCGGCTGCGTCATCGACAGCACCCACACCGACCTCGCCGCACGCGGATCAGGCCCCCGTGACGTGGGCTCGGGCGCGAAGGCGCTGGAGGGTTTTCTGGGTGGGCACTTCGACCGGGACATCAGGGCCGTGGCACACCGGCTGGTGCACGGCGGCGACGTCGTCCGCGCGCCCGCCGTCGCCGACGACGAGACCGTGGCCGCGCTGCGCGGCCTGACCGCCCTCGCCCCGCTGCACCTGCCGCCCGCGCTCGACCTCCTGGACGCCGCCCGCGAGCAGCTCCCGGCCGTGCCGCACGTGCTCTGCCCCGACACGGCCTTCCACGCCGGCCTGCCGGACGAGGCCGCCGTCTACGCCCTGCCGCCCGAGTGGCGCGAGAAGCACGGCCTGCGCCGCTACGGCTTCCACGGCCTGTCCTACGCCTGGGCCGTCGACCGGGTGGCCGACCTGCTGGGACGCCCGGTGGCCGAGCTGGAGCTGGTGCTGGCCCACCTGGGCGGCGGCGCGTCGGTGTGCGCGGTCTCCGGCGGGCGCAGCCGGCACACGTCCATGGGGTTCACGCCGCTGGACGGCCTGCCCATGAGCAAGCGGTCGGGCAGCGTGGACCCGGGGATGCTGGTGTGGCTGCTGTCACAGGGCCACCTGTCGGTCGCGGAGCTGGGCGACGGCCTGCAGCGCCGCTCGGGCCTGCTGGGCCTGTCGGGCGGCCGCTCGGG
>NZ_JBEXLH010000056.1:0-57256 GCF_040609855.1 Nonomuraea sp. NPDC004580
GGCAGCGCGACGGGCGGCAGCCGCACCTCGTCCAGGGTGGCGGCGGGGGTGGCGGGGTCGCGGACGCCGAGCAGGTCGTGCAGCAGCTTCCTGACCTGCTCGGGCAGCTCGCGGGCGCGGGCGGGGTCGCCCCAGCCCGACCACAGCATGGGTTCTCCAGTCACGTATACACTGTGACACATGACGTCGAATCGTCACAATGACGACGTGCTGGACGCGGCCCGCGACTGCGTGCTCGCCTACGGGGTGCGCAGGACGACGCTCACCGACGTGGCACGCCGGGCGGGCGTCTCGCGGATGACGATCTACCGTCGCTGGCCCGACGTGCGCACGCTGGTCGCCGATCTCATGACCAGGGAGTGGGTACGGGTGGTGTCGGAGCTCGACCTGTCCGACCCGGTGCGCGCGGTGGTGTCGGGGGTCAGGGGGCTGCGCGAGCACCCGCTGTGGCGCAAGATCGTGGAAGCGGACCCCGAGCTCCTGCTGCCGTACCTGCTCGACCGGCGCGGCGCCAGCCACGAGGCCGTGCTGGAGGTGCTCGAGCCGGTGGCCGGCGGCCCGCGCAGGGCGCGCGCGGTGCTGCTGGTGGCGCAGTCGTTCCTGCTGTCCGCGCCGACCATGCTCGACCCCGTGACCATGGACGAGCTCGACGCGGAGCTCGCCGCGCTGCTGGAGGCCTACCTTGGATAGCTCGCTGAACGCCGCCAGACGCTCCCGCGAGCTGCGCGAGGTCGCGGAGGAACGGCTGGACGTGCTGGTCGTGGGGCTGGGCGCGACGGGCGCGGGCGCCGCGCTGGACGCCGCGTCCCGGGGGTTGAGCGTAGCGGCGATCGACGCGCACGACCTGGCTTTCGGCACCTCCAGGTGGAGCTCCAAGATGGTGCACGGCGGCCTGCGCTACCTGGCCAAGGGACAGGTGGACGTCGCGTACGAGAGCGCGGTCGAGCGCGGCATCCTGCTCAGGAGGACCGCCCCGCACCTGGCCAAGGCGCACCCGTACGTGCTGCCGCTGACCGACGACGTCTCCCGCCGGCAGGCCGCGCTGGTGATGGCCGGCTACCGGCTCGGCGACGCGCTGCGCGCCGCCGCCCGCACGCCCCGCCGCCTGCTCCCCGGCCCCACCCGGCTCAGCGCGGCCCGCGCCCACACGCTCGCGCCGGTCCTGCGCGACGACGGCGGGCTGCGCGGCGGCCTGCTGTCGTGGGACGGCCGGCTGCTCGACGACGCCCGCCTGGTCGTGGCCATCGCGCGGACCGCCGCAGGTCACGGGGCCCGCGTGCTGACCCGCTGCCGCGCGCTGCGCCTCACCGGCAGCGGCGCGGAGGTGCGTGACGAGCTGACCGGCGAGGAGTTCACGATCCGGGCGCGGGTGGTGGTCAACGCCACCGGCGTGTGGGCGGGCGGCCTCGACGACCGCGTACGCCTGCGCCCGTCGCGCGGCACCCACCTCGTGCTCGCGCCCGGCGCCCTGCCCGGCCTGATCGCCGGCCTGCACCTGCCGGTGCCCGGCGAGAGCAACCGGTTCGCGCTGGTGCTCCCCCAGCCCGACGGCCGCACGTACGTCGGGCTCACCGACGAGCCGGTGGACGGGCCGGTGCCCGACGTCCCCGAGGCGCCCGAGAAGGACGTCAGAACGCTGCTGAGCGTGCTCAACGGGGTGCTTGAGACTCCGGTGACCAGAGAGGCGGTCGCGGGCGCGTACGCGGGTCTCAGGCCCCTTCTGGCGGCCGACGGCAGGACGTCCGACCTGTCGCGCCGGCACGCGGTGGTCGCCGGCGACGGCGTGGTGACCGTCGTGGGCGGGAAGCTGACGACATATCGGCGGATGGCGGAGGACGCGGTGGATGAGGCGGTCTCGCACGCGAACCTCAAGGCCCGCCGGTGCCGTACGCGGCGAATCCCGCTCGTGGGCGCCGGGACCCGGTCTCAGAAGCCGCCGCAGAAGCTGTCGCAGAAGGTGCCGCCGCGGCTGGCCGAGCGGTACGGCGCCGAGGCGGAGGCCGCGTACGAGCTGGTCAGGACGCATCCGGAGGAGGTCGGGCTGGGCCTGACGGCCGGCGACCTGCTCTGGTCGGCGCTGCACGAGGGCGCGCTCGACGAGGGCGACCTGCTCGACCGCCGCACCAGGATCGGCCTCGTCCGGCAGGACAGAGAACGGGCACTGCCGACGACACGGGAGATAGTGGACCGGGCCTCCCGCGGATAGCCCCTCCGAACCGTTAGGTTAGTCTTACCTAAGTCGGTTCGGAAGGGGTAGGGAAGTTGGCAAGGGGCTGCGAGCATCCGGCCGGGTGCCACACCGGGGAGGTGCCCACTCTGGCCAGTGCCACGGTGGGCGCCAGGCTGTGGCTGCTCGTCGAATACACCGGAACGTGGCCCTCGCGCCTGGAAAACTTCGAACTTCCTCAAGAAATCTCGGAACTCGTCCGCAGAGCGCTAGAACGCGGTATCAGGCCCCAGCTGATCCGCCGCCCCGGGAGGCGGACCCGCCAGCGGGAGCAGGGAATCCGTGTGCTAGTGGGCTACGCCGCAGGCGAGCGCCCATGGCTCGCGTCAGGCGTCATCGCAGGTCCTGACGATCTTGACCTGGACGCGCTGGTGGCCGGAGTGGTCCCCGAGTCCTGCATACTTGAAGACGAGCCGGTATTTCTGGTCTGCACGCACGCCAAGCGCAATGCGTGCTGCGCCCGCATTGGACTACCCCTCGCTCGGTCCCTGGCCGAAAAACTGCCGGACAGAGTGTGGGAAACGTCACACGTTGGCGGCGATCGCTACGCCGCCAACCTCGTGTGCTTGCCACACGGAATTTTCTACGGCAGCATGTCTCAGGCTGCTGCACTGGCAGCGGCTAACGCGTACCGGTCGGGCGAGGTCATCCTCGACCGTTTCCGGGGACGCGCAGGCATCCCTGAGCCATTGCAGGCCGTCGAGCACTTCGCCCGAGCCCATACGGGAGAGCGCTCCGTCGGCGCGGTGGCCGTGGAATCCTCCAGGATGGACGGCGACGTCACTGAAGCCATCGTGCGCTGCGGTGACGTCCGGCTCCAGGTTGTGATCGAACCATCGGCGTTCACCGCGCCGTGTGGTACGGCTTGCGCCGAGACGATCGCCACCTACCGGCTGGTTTCGCTGGACAGGCTCACGCCTGTGCGGTACGCCACGCCCGCCCTCGCCTGATCAGGGAACATCACGGCCCAAGGTTGCGTTGGAACAGTGACGCCAAAAGCGTCCAATGCGGCTCAAAACCCGAAATACCTCTCACGAAGGTGGTTTTCTCATGTCTCAGGTACGTCGGCAGCTCGCCCGCCCGCGCCCCAGCTGGGGTTGGCAGGATGATGCCGCGTGCCGGGGTGAGGACCTCGTGCTCTTCTTCGGCCCCGATGGGGAGCGGCAGCCCGAGCGTGACGTACGTGAGCGGAAGGCCAAGGCGATCTGCGCCCAGTGCCCTGTCCGCAACGAGTGCCTTGACTACGCGCTGTCCCGGCCCGAGAAGTACGGCACGTGGGGCGGTCTCAACGAAGACGAGCGCGCGAGCGAGCGTCGCCGTCGTATGCGCCGCGCGGCCAGCGCCGGCATCTCCGCCGCCTGACACACACCCGGCAGCCATCATCGCGTGATCACGCAGTTGTCCCGATGAACCGGAGCCTGGCATCCCATGCCCAGGCTCTGGCGAACCCGGTCGGGACAACTGCCTGATCAGGCCACCAGCATCCCTTCGCCATCGGGCGGGGGGATCTCCTCTTTCCTGACCGCGGATGCCAGCCGCGGCGGGAGACGCCTCATGTCCGCCGGTCCCGCCCTTCGCGTAGGAGCGGGGTCTCCGTGGCGCACGGCCCCTGCGGACCCTCATGCGTGTCGGCGCCCCTCTCGTGTCCCTGTCCTCACGGATGGCACGTTAGCCGACGCTTCCGACATTTTTCGTCACTGCACCAATTCAGCATCTTCTCCCGCATAACCCTGCCTGCTCATGGCATCATCCGCCGTGCGCCACCGATACCCTCGCGGCCATGCCGACTTCGCATGACGCATCCGCATGGGCCGACGATCTGCAAGACGTCGTGGCGCAGGCCATCCGTACACTCGCGCACGCCGGCGAGCCCGCCGCCTGGGAGGGCAGGGCGGGCTCGCTCGAATGGACGTGCTGGGAGACGGCCGAGCATCTGGCCGACGATCTGTTCGCCTACGCCGTGCAGCTCGGGCTGACCGTGCCGCCGCTCGATGTCTATGTGCCGTTCACCGGCGAGAGCCGCAGGCCCGGCGGCCCGCGCAACAGCGTGCACGCCGACCGCGCGGCCGGCGTCACCGGATTGCTTCAGGTGCTGCAGAGCAGCGGCGCGCTGCTCGTCGCGGTCGTGCGCACCGCGCCGCCGCAGGCCCGCGCCCACCACATCTTCGGCCCCGCCGACGCCTCGGCCTCGGCCGCGATGGGCCTGGTGGAGACCCTCGTGCACGTGCACGACCTCGCGCAGGGGCTGGGGCTGGCATGGACGCCGCCCGCCGGTGTCTGCGCGCGCGTACTCGACCGCCTCTTCCCCGACGCCCCGGCCGGCGGCGACCCTTGGGCCACCCTGCTCTGGGCGACGGGACGCGGCGACCTTCCCGGACGGCCGCGCCTGACGCGGTGGCGCTGGCACAACGTGCCGCCGTCACGAACCGCCTGACCGAAAAGCGGCTATGACAGACGGAGGTGTCAGACGATCAGGTCGTCGAACTCGCCGTCCTTGGCTCCCAGGACGAACGCGGTGATCTCGGCCGGCGTGTAGACCAGCGCAGGACCGTCGGGAAAGCGTGAGTTGCGCATGGCGATCTCCCCCGTGGGCAGGTTCGCGACCTCGACGCAGTTGCCGTTGGGGTTGCTCCGCTTGCTCTTGCGCCAGACGACGGGAAGGCGGCCGGCGGGCGTTCCGTTCAGGAACTCTTGCATGGGGGCAGCTCCTCGCGATCTTACGGATGCACGTGCATCCGCGTTTGCGAGGTGACAATACGGCAACACGAGAAGCTCCATATAGCGGACGACCAAAATCCCGATATGGAGTGAATCACAGGGGGCTGCGACTCAGTCGGAGAGCAGCCGCTCCAGGAAGCGCCGGGTGGCCTTCGGCTCCTCGGCCTGGACGCTCAACCGGTCCATGACCTCCATGTAGTGGTCGGAATCCTGCGGCTTGTCCAGGTAGAGGGCGCTGGTGAGCTGCTCCATGTAGACGACGTCGGGCAGCTCGCGCTCGGGGAAGCGCAGGATGCTGAACGGGCCGCCGGCCGCGGCGTGCCCGCCCCGCTCGAACGGCATCACCTGCACGGTGACGTTGCGCTCGGCGGTGATGTCGAGCAGGTGGGCGATCTGCGCGCGCATGACCTCGCGCCCGCCCAGCATGCGGCGCACGACGGCCTCGTCGATCACCGCCCAGAGGGTCAGCCCGCTCTCCAGCCGCTTCTGCCGGATAGTCCGCAGCGTCACCCGGCGGTCGAGCTCGTGCCTCGGCGCCTTCTCGTGCGCCAGCTCGATCACCGCCCTGGCGTATTCGGGAGTCTGCAGCAGGCCGGGGACGAACTGGTTCTCGTAGGTGCGGATGCTGGAGGCGGCGCCCTCCAGGCCGATGTAGACCTCGAACCAGGCGGGCAGCAGGTCGCCGTACTTGTGCCACCAGCCGGGGGCGTTGGCCTGCTTGGCCAGGGCCAGCAGCGGCTCGCGTTCGGCCGGGTCGGTGACGCCGTACAGGGTGAGCAGGTCGGCCACGTCACGCTGCTTGAAACTGACCTGACCCAGCTCCAATCGGCTGATCTTTGCATGAGATGCGCGAATCGAGTACCCGGCGTCCTCCCGCGAGATACCCTTCTCCGTGCGGAGCCTGCGCAGCTGGGTCCCCAGCAGGATCCTCAGCACCGTAGGGCTTCCCGGCGTATGGCTGAGCAGCTTCCCCTCTGTGCTCTCCGCGCTCACTCCACCGCTCCTCGGACTCTCCTGCACGTGCAGATGCGATTCGCATCCGTAAACTACGAAAAGTCTTGCATCAGTAAGCACTGGCCGTAAAGATGGGTATTGGATCACCAAACCGCGCTTCGGGGGCCAGGATGACGACTTTCGACGCTCGGCCGCAAGCCGCCATCGGTTCCCGGCCACCGGCATGGCTCTCGTCCATCCTGGTCGACGGGCGGCCCGGCGCGTGCGACGCCGTCTTCCCCTTTCAGCATCGCTCGGCGGTGGAGCCCGCGTGCGTGTCCACCGCTCGGCGCTTCGTCGACCAGACGCTCGGCACCTGGGGCGTGCTCGAAGCCGCCTTCGACATGCAACTGGTGGTGTCGGAGCTGGTGACCAACGCGATCCGGCACGGCGGCGGCGCCGCGCAGCTCCGGTTGCTGTCCCACGAGACCGAGCTCGCCTGCGTCGTCACCGACCACAGCCGTACGGTGCCGGTCGCGGCGGCGCCCGACGTCTTCTCCGAGTACGGGCGCGGGCTTCGGCTCGTCGACGCCCTCTGCTCGGCGTGGGGCTGGTTGTCGGCCGGCGGCTCACGCAAGCTCGTCTGGGCCGTCATCACCAGCTAGACGCGGCGTCGAGCAGGTCCAGCACGTCGTCGTCGTCGAGCTGCTCGAAGTGCTCGTACCACTGGCCGACCGCACGGAAGTCGACCGGCGTCGCCAGCACCACCACCTCGTCGGCCTCCCCGCGCATCGACGCCACCGTGTCCGGCGACCCCACCGGGACGGCCAGGGTGACCTTGGCGGGCTTGGCCGCGTTGACCGCCCTGAGCGCGGCCCGCGCGGTGCCGCCGGTGGCCAGGCCGTCGTCCACCACGATCACCTCACGGCCTGCCAGCTCGGGCAGCGGCCGGTCGCCCCGGTACGCGCGTACCCTTCTGGCCAGCTCCCGCCGCTCCCGCTCCACCACGTCCGCGACCGACTCGGGTGTCATGCCGAGCCGCCGCAGCAGCTCGCGGTGGAACACCGGCTCGCCGCCCTCGGCCACCGCGCCCACCCCCAGCTCGGGGGACGGCGGATAGCCGATCTTCCTGGTCACCAGCACGTCGAGCGGCGCACGCAGCCGGCGTGCGATCGGCGCCGCCACGGCCACCCCGCCCCGCGGCAGCGCGAGGATCACGGGATCACGCGCGCCCTCCAGCCGCTCCGCGAGCAGCTCCCCCGCCTGGGCCCGATCTGCGAACACCACCATGCCCTGCCCCTACCCCCTCCCCGCCACCCCTCCCCTTGAGGAGAGATGACGGGAAGAGACCCGCACACGGAGTGGCGGGGGTGCCACGCGACACTCCGCCGCCCCGCCAGCTACCGGCGCAAGGGCGGCGGGCGTGTTGCGGTCACGAGCGGCGGGCGTGTTGCGGTCAGGGGCGGTTGCGGCCGGAGCGGCGCATCTCCTTGTGGATGATCTTCCACTTGTTCTGCTGCTCCTTGCGCAGCCGCGCGTCCGTCCGCGACGCCATCCACGCCGCCTCGCGCTGCAGCTTGCGCCAGCTCTGCAGGCGGCGTTCCGGCAGGTCGCCGCGCTCCAGGGCGGCCAGGACCGCGCAGCCGGGCTCGCCGTCGTGGCCGCAGTCGCCGAAGCGGCACTCGGCGGCCAGGTCCTCGATGTCGGAGAAGACGCGATCGACGCCCTCCCCGATGTCGTAGAGGCCGACCCGCCGGATGCCCGGCGTGTCGATGACCAGCCCGCCGCCGGGCAGCGGGATCAGCTCGCGGTGGACGGTGGTGTGCCGGCCGCGGCCGTCGGCGGCGCGTACCTGCTGGGTATCCATGACCCCCTCCCCCGCCAGCGCGTTGACGAGGGTGGACTTGCCGGCCCCTGAAGGCCCGAGGATGACGGCGGTGCGCGAGCCTTCGAGGTAGCCGCGGGCCAGCTCGACGCCGTCGCCCAGCAGGGAGGACACGGCGTGCACGGCCACCCCCGGCGCGGCCGCGCGGACGTCGGCGAGCAGGTCGTCGAGGCCGTCGTCGAACAGGTCGGACTTGGTGACGAGCACGACGGGCGTGCCGCCCGACTCCCACGCCAGCGCGACCAGGCGCTCGATGCGGCCGAGGTCGGCGAAGTCGGTGGAGTGCATGGACGGCTCGGCCACGAAGACGATGTCGACGTTCGCGGCGAGCACCTGGCCCTGGCCGTCGCCGGACAGGCCGCCGACGGAGTCGCGGCTGACGCCGCCCCGCACGAACGCGGTGGTGCGCGGCAGCACCTCGTCGAGCTCGTAGCGGCCCTCGGGCAGCCAGGTGAGCGCCACCCAGTCGCCGACGCAGGGCAGCGCGACGGGATCGGTGGCCGAGGCGCGGCGGACGCGGGCGCCGTAGCGGACGTGGTGCTGCCCGTCGGCCGCGATCACCTCGGCGGCGCCGCGGTCGACACGGGAGACCCGGGCGGGGACGGTGCCGTCAGGAAGGCCGGCGGCGCGCAGGTCGGTCCAGCCGAAGGACGAAAGATCGTAAGACAACGCAGTGAAACCTTTGATCGAGAAGGTGAAAGAGAAAGAACGGGGCCGCTCAGGCGAGCGCCCGGAGGTGGACTGAAGGCATGCGGAAGACGGTGACCCGCATAGTCCTCACCTCCTCGATCAGTTGCCGAGCCGACTCTACGCAAGAGCTCCCCGGCCATGCAATCGCATCATCTTCCGGCGTTCGTTGAACCGTGTCAGGGCGGCCGGCCGTACCACCTGCCGACGGACTGAGAAAGGGGAAGCATGCGAACCAGCACGTATCCCCCGCCCTCGGCCGAGGGAGCCGCCCCGTTGGGCAAGCCGCGCTTACGCCACTGGATCCGGCGCGTACGCCCGGACGACGAGGTGGTCGTGTCCGCGCTCTACCGGGAATACCACAGGCCGCTGCTGGCCTTCGTGATCCGGCTGACCGCGGGCGATCGGCAGTGGGCGGAAGACGTGGTGCAGGAGACGATGATCAGGGCGTGGCGCAGTGCGGAGCGGCTCGACCCCGACGCGGTCTCGCTGATGCCCTGGCTCGCCACGGTCGCCAGACGTATCGTGATCGATGACCGGCGGCGAAGGGACGCCCGCCCCCAGGAGTCGGGCGCCGCACCGCTGGAGAGCCTGCCCGTGCCCGACGAGATGGAGGGACTGCTGCATCAGGTGGTCGTGTCCGAGGCGCTGAAGGCGTTGTCGCCGGCACATCGCGAAATCCTCAACGAGACGATCCTGCGGGACCGGTCGGTCAACGACGCGGCCGCCGCCCTCGGCATCCCCGTGGGCACCGTGAAGTCCCGCGTCTACTACGCCGTCCGCGCGCTCCGCATCGCACTGGAGGAGAGGGGGGTGACGGCGTGACTTCGAGGGTCGAGCACACCGACGTCGGCGCATACGCGCTCGGGCTGCTGGACGAGGACGACCGGCTGGCGTTCGAGGCCCACCTGCTGGGCTGCAACTCCTGCCGGTACGAGCTGCACGAGCTGTCCGGCGTGGCGAACGTGCTCAACGGCATCGCCCCCGTCGAGGACCCCTACCCCCCTTCCGGTGACCGCCAGGACGACGTGGTGGGCCTGCTGCGGCGCAAGAAGGCGGCCGACCGGCGGGCGCGCAGGGGGACGTTCCTGATCGGCATGGCGGCGGCGGTCACGCTGGTCGCCGGGGGGCTGACGATCGGCACCCAGCTCGACGCGGGCGACGCGGCGCCGCTCGCGCAGGGCCAGGGCGGTCGCATGGGCACCGGCATGGGCCCGGCGGAGCAGTTCTACGCCGAGGGCCGGCCGATGCAGGGCAAGGGGGCCGACGGCGTCACCGGGGGGCTGGTGGTGGAGTCGAAGGGGTGGGGCACGCACGCGGCGCTGAAGCTCGCGGGGGTGAAGGGTCCGCTGCAGTGCGAGCTGGTCTCGGTCGCCAAGTCGGGCGAGCGCAGGGTGATGACCGGGTGGTCCGTACCTCCAGCCGGGTACGGAGTGCCGGGGTCGCCTGACCCGCTCTACATGCACGGGGGCAGCGCGACGCAGCTCAAGGACATCGATCACTTCGAGGTGGTCACCTCGGGGGGCAAGCGGTTGCTCACCATCCCGGCCTGAACGGCCGTGACTCGAACCGTACGTACCAACCCATGATCGACGGGGCACTCCGGCCGGCCCCGCTCGCGACAGCGCCCCGCCGCGCACGGAGCCCGTGCGGCGGGGCGCTTCGCCGTCCGGCCGGTCTTACAGGCCGGGAGCGGGGAACTGCGAGGTCAGCTCGGTGACCTCGTGGTGCACGCGGGTGATGACGTCTTCGGCGTCGCCCTTGGCCACGGCCGTGACGACCTCGTCGATCCAGGCGCCGATCTGCCGCATCTCGTTCTCGCCCATGCCGCGCGAGGTGACGGACGGGGTGCCGATGCGGATGCCGGACGGGTCGAACGGCTTGCGCGGGTCGAACGGCACCGTGTTGTAGTTGGTCTCGAGCCCGGCGCGGTCGAGCGCCTGCGCGGCCGGCTTGCCGCCGATGCCCTTGGGCGTCAGGTCGAGCAGGATGAGGTGGTTGTCGGTGCCGCCGGAGACGAGGTCGAAGCCGCGCGAGGACAGCTCTTCCGCCAGGGCCTTGGCGTTGCGCACGATCTGGTGCGCGTAGTCGCGGAAGGCCGGCTGGGCGGCCTCGTGCAGCGCGACCGCGATGGCGGCGGTGGTGTGGTTGTGGGGACCGCCCTGCAGGCCGGGGAAGACGGCCTTGTTGAGCGCGGTGGCGTGCTCGTCGGTCATGGCCATGAGCATCGCGCCGCGCGGGCCGCGCAGCGTCTTGTGCGTGGTCGTGGAGATCACGTCGGCGTGGCCGACCGGCGACGGGTGGGCGCCGCCCGCGACCAGGCCCGCGATGTGGGCGATGTCGGCCGCGAGCACGGCGCCGACCTCGCGGGCGATCGAGGCGAAGCCCTCGAAGTCGATGGTGCGCGGGATGGCGGTGCCGCCGCAGAAGATCAGCTTCGGCCGGTGCTCGAGAGCGAGCTGCCGCACCTCGTCGAGGTCGATGCGGCCGGTGTCCTTGCGCACGCCGTAGCGGACCGGGTTGAACCACTTGCCGGTGGCCGAGACCGACCAGCCGTGGGTGAGGTGGCCGCCGAACGGCAGGCCCATGCCCATCACGGTGTCGCCGGGCTGCAGGAAGGCCATGTAGACGGCGAGGTTGGCGGGCGAGCCCGAGTAGGGCTGGACGTTCGCGTGGTTGACGCCGAACAGCGACTTGGCGCGCTCGATGGCCAGGGTCTCGACCTGGTCGATGACCTGCTGGCCCTCGTAGTAGCGCTTGCCGGCGTAGCCCTCGGAGTATTTGTTGGTCAGCACCGTGCCGGTGGCCTCGAGCACGGCCTTGGACACGTAGTTCTCGGACGCGATCAGCTTGACGGTGTCGGCCTGGCGCCGCTCCTCCGCCTGGATGAGCTGGGCGATCTGCGGGTCGACGCTAGCGAGAGAACCCATGACTCTCCTGTCATCTTGACGATCTGCGAAGACCCAGGCGCACGGCCTCCGCTCCTTTCGCTCCCTGGTGGTCGTTCCCACCTGATGCGCCAGTCGCGTCTCGCCCTAGACGATAGCGGATGTGACGAGGGCTTATCTCTTCGTGATCACCACGTTGGCGTAGTGCCCGAGGTTCTTCATGGGGTCCAGCTCGGCGCAGAGGACGGAACGGCTATTTCGCCCGGCCCACGCCCGGCCAGAGCCGGTCGACCTCCGCGTTGAGGATGGCGCCGATGAGCACGGCCAGCGCGGTGATGTAGAGCCACAGCAGCAGCGCGATGGGCGCGGCCAGCGAGCCGTAGACGGAGACGGGCGAGAACCAGGCGGCCAGCACCTCGCGCAGCACGGCCGCGCAGACGATCCACAGGAACAACGCCAGGATGGCCCCGGGCAGCTCGCGGTACCACTTCGTCCGCACCGGCACGCTGACGTGGTAGAGCACGGTCAGAAACAGCACGGAGCCGGCGATGACGACCGGCCAGTAGAGCACGTCGATGAGCACGCCGTAGTCGGCGGGCAGCGCGTCCCTGATGAGGGTCGGGCCGACGACGAGGATCGGCATGACGATGATGCCGATGATGAGGCCCACGACGTAGAGGCCGAACGACATGAGGCGGGTGCGGATGATGCCCCGCTCCTCCCCCAGCCCGTACGCCACCGAGATGAGATCGACGTAGACGTAGAGCGCCCGCGAGCCCGACCACAGCGACAGCAGGAAGCCCAGCGAGATGATCGACACCTTGCCCGCGTCGTCGCTGAGCACGTCGGTGATGAGCGGGTTGATGACCTTGTTGACCGCGTCGTCGGTGAACAGCAGGGCGGCCTGCTGGATCACCCACGCCTTCACCTCGCCGACGACGCCGGGGCCGAGCCACGTGCCGAGCTTGCCCAGCACCCCGATCAGCCCCAGCACGAACGGCGGCAGCGACAGCAGCGCGAAGAACGCGGCCTCGCCGGCCAGGCCGGTGACGCGGTAGGTGACGCCGGCGTTCGTGGCGGCGCGCACGATCGCCCACGACTTGGTGTCGAGCACCCAGCTCAGCCTGGCCCTGGCATGGGTGACGAGCCCTCGTTTGGGCCGGGGAGGGGCTTCGGTGGACGTCATGGCACCCAACGGTATTCGCAGTGACTCTGTGGGACAGCTTACGTCCCCGTCTCTGCCCTGGTCCCCCTGCACGATGCCGCTGATCGGGCCCTCAGTCGTTGTCGACGATGCGCGCCCCCAGCGGGAGAAGGGAGACCGGGATGAGCTTGATGTTCGCGACGCCCAGCGGGATGCCGATGATGGAGATGAACAGCGGGATCGACGTCACCACGTGACCGATGGCCAGCCAGATGCCGGCGAAGACGAGCCAGATGACGTTGCCGACGGTGGAGAACACGCCCGCGTCGGGGTCGCGCACGACCGTCCTGCCGAACGGCCACAGCGCGTACGCGGCGATCCTGAACGAGGCGATGCCGAACGGGATCGTGATGATGAGGATGCAGCAGATGATCCCGGCCGCGACATAGCCGAGCGCCAGCCAGAGACCCGCGAACACCAGCCAGATGACGTTCAAGATTGTGCGCATGCTCACAGGATGTCATCGATCATGCCGATCGCGTATCCGGAATGACCCTGACTCATCCCCTGGGCGCGCGGCCCTTTCCCGGAGGTCCGGCGAACGCCTGGGCGATCTCCATCCAGGCCCGCGCGGGCTCGCCGGCCGGTTCCAGGCCGGTGTCGGACAGGTGGGCGCGCTGGGTGACGGCCAGGCAGAAGCCGAGCAGGGTCCCGCGTACGGACGAGGGCGCGTCCTCGGGGCCCGCCGTCCAGGTGCCGCCGCCGGGCATCGCCAGCTCCACGCGTACGGGCTCGTCCGGCACGGGCAGGCCGCGTACGGCGAAGCTGAACGGCCTGGCGCGGAAGCCCAGCATGGCGACGTGCCGCAGCCGGTCGGTCGGCTCCCTGACGACGCCGAGCGCGTCGGCGACGTCCTGGCCGTGCGCCCACGTCTCCATCAGCCGCGCGGTGACGAACGAGGCGGCCGACATCGGCGGCCCGAACCACGGCACCCGCTCGCGCGCCCCCAGCCCCGCGAACACCTCGAGCGACCGCCCCCTGGCCGCGTCGAACCAGGCCAGCAACTCGGCGGGCGGCATGCCCCGCGACTCGGCGGCCAGGTCGTCCACCGAACCGGCGCCCGCCGACAGTGCGGCGAAGGCGTCGGGATCGGTGGCGGCCAGCACGGCCGCGTCGTCGAACCACGCCAGGTGGCTCACCTGGTCGTGCACCGCCCACCCCTCCGCGGGGGTGGGCCGCTCCCAGTCCGCGTCGTCAGGGGAGGGCAGCAGCGCGCGCAGCGCGTCGGTCTCGGCACGCAGGTCACCGATCAGCTCGGCCATGAGGTCCATAATGCAAGCGTGATCTGTGACAGCTGCAAGGACAAGCGCCACGGCGACTGCCGGGGCGGCTCCTGGTGCGACTGCCAGCATCGGGTCACGTCCCGCCCTGATCAGGACGCGACGGAGGATCTCACCGGGGACGGAGAGCTCACCGGTGAGCTCGGCGAGAGCGCCCCTGAGCCCTCCGTCAACTGGCAGCGGCAGGGATGAGACAACTCGGGGGACGAGGGGACACTATCCCACACTCTGGACCCCGTCTTGGACATCTCGGACAGCGAGAGTACTCTCGAACCATGCCAGCGGACCCCATGCTCGTCGGTCGACGCCACGTCGACCTTCAGCGTGTCCGCAGTGCCATCTGTTGCGACGCCCGCTAACCGACATCTGTTTTTTCCGCTGAGCGCGTCGCACTTCTCCTCTCCAGCCCTGCCCTCGCCGACGAGGCAGGAGGAACGTTGCGCGCGCCCATGATCAGAAGGACGCGCAATGAGCACCCCTGCCAGCCGCACTCCTGCCAGCCGGCACCACAAACGCCCGCGCGGCGAAGGCCAGTGGGCCCTCGGTTACCGTGAGCCGCTCAACAAGAACGAAGAGAACAAGAAGAACGACGACGGGCTCAACGTCCGGCAGCGGATCATCGACATCTACTCCAAGCAGGGCTTCGACTCGATCGACCCGGCCGACCTGCGCGGACGCATGCGCTGGTACGGCCTGTACACCCAGCGCAAGCCCGGCATCGACGGCGGCAAGACCGCCATCCTGGACCCGGAGGAGCTGGACGACCGCTACTTCATGCTCCGCGTGCGCATCGACGGCGGCCAGCTCGACCTGGCCCAGCTGCGTACGATCGCCGACATCTCCAACGAGTACGCCCGCGGCACCGCCGACATCACCGACCGCCAGAACATCCAGCTGCACTGGGTGGAGATCGAGTCGGTGCCCGACATCTGGGAGCGGCTGGAGGCCGTCGGCCTGTCCACCACCGAGGCGTGCGGCGACACCCCGCGCGTGATCATGGGCTGTCCGCTGGCGGGCATCGACTCCGGCGAGGTGCTCGACGCCAGCGACCAGATCAAGGAGATCTACGACCGGGTCGTCGGCAACCCGGCCTACTCCAACCTGCCGCGCAAGTTCAAGACCGCGCTCAGCGGCTGCCCGGCCCACTGCACCGTGCACGAGATCAACGACGTGGCGTTCGTCGGCGTGCTCAACGAGCGCGGCGAGGCCGGCTACGACCTGTGGGTCGGCGGCGGGCTGTCCACCAATCCGATGCTGGGCAAGCGGCTCGGCGTGTTCGTCAGCCCCGAGAAGGCGGCCGACGTGCACGAGGGCGTCGTCGGCATCTTCCGCGACTACGGCTACCGGCGGCTGCGCCACAGGGCCAGGATCAAGTTCCTGGTCAACGACTGGGGGCCGGAGAAGTTCAGGGAGATCCTGGAGACCGAGTACCTCAAGGAGGCGCTGCCCGACGGGCCCGCGCCCGAGCAGCCGCGCGACAGCCGGCGCGACCACGTCGGCGTCTTCCCGCAGAAGGACGGCAACTTCTACGTCGGATTCGCGCCCAAGGTGGGCCGGGTCGACGGCGACAAGCTGCGGCTGATCGCCGACATCGCCGAGCGCCACGGCTCCGACCGGGTGCGCACCACCGTCGAGCAGAAGATGGTCATCCTCGACGTCGCGCCCGAGCGGGTCGAGTCCGTCGTGGCCGAGCTGGAGGCCAATGACCTGCAGGTCAACCCGTCCACGTTCCGCCGCCAGACGATGGCCTGCACCGGCATCGAGTACTGCAAGCTCGCCATCGTCGAGACCAAGGCCACCGCGATGGACCTGATCGACGAGCTGGAGCGGCGCCTGCCCGACTTCGAGCAGCCGCTGACCATCAACGTCAACGGCTGCCCCAACTCCTGCGCCCGCATCCAGGTCGCCGACATCGGCCTGAAGGGCCAGCTCGTCGTGGACGAGAACGGCGACCAGGTCGAGGGCTTCCAGATCCACCTGGGCGGCTCGCTCGGCGTCAACGCGGGCTTCGGCAGGAAGGTACGCGGGCTCAAGACCACCGCCAAGGCACTGCCCGACTACGTGACACGCGTCGTGTCCAACTACGACAGCCAGAAGAAGGAAGGCGAGTCGTTCGCCGACTGGGTCCAGCGAGCAGACGAGGCCGACCTGAAATGACCGAACGAGCGGTTCCCTTCCACTGCCCCTACTGCGGTGACGAGGACCTCGAGCCCTATGAGCCCACCGAATCTCGCACGGGATCTCACGCGGGCGAGCACGGGGCGTCCGGGGCGGGAACGGGCGGCGGCTGGTACTGCCGCGCCTGCGCTCGTGCCTTCAAGCTCAAATTCCTGGGGATCGGAGTGAAGATATGACGCTCGTCGACATCGAGGTGGGGCTGAGAGATCAGCGCGGCGTGCTCGACCTGCAGGACATCGTCGAGTCCGCCGCCGAGTTCCTCGAAGGCGCCCCCGCGCGGGAGATCATCCGGTGGGCGGCGGCGACGTTCGGCGACCGGCTGTGCCTGACCTCCTCGATGAGCGACGCGCTGCTCATCGACCTGGTGAGCAGGGTCAAGCCCGGCGTCGACGTCCTGTTCATCGACACCGGCTACCACTTCGCCGAGACCATCGGCACCCGCGACGCGGTGCGCCAGGTCTACGACGTCAACGTGATCGACATCAAGCCGTCGCGCACGGTCGAGGAGCAGGACCGCGACCTCGGGCCGCGGCTGTTCGGCCGCAACCCCGACCTGTGCTGCTACCTGCGCAAGGTCGAGCCGCTCAACCGGGCGCTCGAGCCGTACCTCGCCTGGATCTCCGGCATCCGCCGCGACGAGTCGCCCAGCAGGACCGGCACCAAGGTCGTGGAGTGGGACGCCAAGCGGCAGATGGTGAAGGTCAACCCGATCGCCGCCTGGACCCAGGAGGACGTCGACAACTACATCGCCGACAACGGGGTGCTGATCAACCCGTTGCACTACGACAACTACCCCTCGATCGGCTGCGCGCCGTGCACGCGGCAGGTCGCGGAGGGAGAGGATCCGCGCAGCGGACGCTGGGCGGGCCTGGGGAAGGTCGAATGCGGCATTCACCTGTGATCCCCAGCGGGGGACCCGTCCCGTTGGCAGGCGGGGCGGCCCCCGGCCGCGTGCCACTGGTGGCGGTGGCCCACGGGTCTCGTGACCCGCGCGCCGCCGCCACCGTGGCCGCGTTGCTCGACCAGGTGCCGCTGGACGTACGGGTGGCCTACCTCGATCACTGCGCGCCCTCGCTCGGGCAGGCGCTCGGCGGGCTGCGGGCGGCCGTGGTGCTGCCGCTGCTGCTCACCGAGGCGTACCACAGCCGGGTCGACCTGCCCGCGGCGCTCAACGAGGCCCGGGCGCGCGACCCGCTGCTGCGGGTCAGCTACGGGAGCACGCTGGGCCCGCATCCGCTGCTGCTGTCCGCGCTGGAGCGGCGGCTTGGCGAGGCGGGCGTGCCGGCGGGCGACCCCGGGACGGCGGTGGTGCTGGTGTCGGCCGGCTCCAGCGACGCCAGGGCCAACGGCGTGGTGGCGGAGACGGCGCGGGTGTGGCGGCGGTCCGGCTGGTGGACCGTGACGCCCGCATACGCCTCCGCGGCGCGCCCCACCCCGGCGCAGGCGGTGACCGCCCTCCGACGGGCCGGCGCCCCCCGCGTGGTCGTGGCCCCGTACCTGCTGGCCCCCGGCTTCTTCGCCGACAAGGTCCGCCACGAAACCCTGGAGGCCGGCGCCGACGCGGTAGCCGACGTCCTGGGCCCAGCCCCAGAACTGGTCGAGATCCTCCTCGAACGCTACAAAACCGCCCTGAACCAACCGGCCGCCCTGGCCGGCTGACCTCTACGGCCAGTGGCCGAAGCCCCCTCCCCAAAGGACGCCGGCCGCCTACTGCCGAAGACAGGGCGGGGGTCAGTAGCCGGGGTGGCGGTTGTCGTTGCGGAGTTGGCGGCGGAGTTCGCGGCCCTCGGCGCGGACCTGGCGGCTCAGCTCGCGCCAGTCCTCGCCGTGGAGCCGGCGCCAGTGCTCGCGCCAGGCCGAGAAGCCGCGCTTGAGCGGCTTGGCCTGCGAGTCGCCGATCACCTTGACGTCGCCCATCACGGCGTACGCCTGCACGCGCACCACGGGGACGTTCGCCCCGAACAGCGCCTGGTCGACCTTGACCTTCTTGTCGCCCATGATGGCCATGCCGTCGAGGTCCACGCTCACGCCGTCGGGGACGATGATCTTCACGTCGCCCATCACCGCGACGGCCGTGATCTCGACCTTGTCCGTGCGCACCTCGGCCTCGCGCAGGTCGAGCACGACGTCGCCCATCACCGCGACGGCGCCGAGCTCCTGGTCGATGCGCCAGGTGCCGTGCCGCTTGGAGTCGCCCATGACGGCCACGAACCAGCGCCGCTTCCTGCCTTGAGGCATCGCGGGGGCGGGAGCGGGCGCGGCGGCGCCCGACGGCAGGTCCTGGGTGAGCAGGGCCAGCTCGGCGTGCGTGGTGGCCGTATAGGCTGCTTCGGTACGGTCGGTCAGCTCGGCGAGGGTGAGACGGCCCTCGACCGAGGCGACGCGCAGCTGCTCGACGACGGCCTCGCGCTCGGCATCGGACGCGCGGAGCTCACCGGGATCAGTCATACTCGCAACATATCGCGTCTTGCCCCCGATGCCCCTCCTCCCTGCGGAGGAAAACCTTGATACCCCGAAACATGCACATTTCGGATGAGAAGTGAACCGGTCCATGGGCGGGGCACGTATCACGCGATGACACGGACCCCGGTCTGGTCCGGGGCGCGGCCGGACCAGGCTAGGGTCCCTGTCATGCATGAGGAACAGCTCTACCGCGCGGCGTTGAACGGCGAGACCGAGACCGTCGGCAGGCTGCTCGCCAGTGGCGCCGATCCCAACAGGCCCAGCGAGGGCGAGGACGCGGGCCTGCCGCTGTGCGCGGCCGCCGCCTGGGACCGCACCGAGGTGGCCGGCGCGCTGCTGGCGGCCGGCGCCGAGGTCGGCGCCAGGGAGGCGGGCGGCTGGACGGCGCTGCTCTGGGCCGCCGCCAACGGCCACGCCAACGTCGCCAGGGTGCTGATCGAGGCAGGCGCCGAGGTCGACGTCACCAACGACGACGGCGACACCCCGCTCACCCTGGCCGCCAGGCGCGGCGCGCTGGGCGTCGTGCAGGTGCTGCTGGAGGCGGGCGCCGACCACCAGAAGTACGACGGCGACGGCGACACGCCGCTGGAGATCGCCCTCGACTGGGTCGGCGTGCACCTGGAGAGCGCGCTGCTCGACCAGGTGGAGCAGGAGGGCTGGGACTACGTCGTCGCCCGCCAATACGCCAAGGACGGCACCGAGCTGGTCACCGTGGCGGGCCGCTCGGCCGACGGCGCCGAGAGCGAGCAGGTGCAGGCCCAGCGCGGCCACGCGGCCATCGCGACCCTGCTGGAGGACGCGGCGGGCATCGAGACGCCGGTGGATCAGCTGGTGGCGCGGGCGCTGGCGCACCGCGACGTCGACGAGGACGCCGAGACCTGGTGGATCGTGGCCGACACGCTGGGCAAGCGGGCCGACGACGACACCTACGAGGCGCTGGCCAGGCTGTGCGTGAGCGAGGACGCCAGGGAGCGCGAGTTCGGCGTGGACGCCATCGCGCAGTTCGGGTTCTCCGACGGCGACAAGCCGTACCTCGAAAGGACCCTGCCGCTGCTGGAGAAGATGGTCACGACCGAGGGCAACCCGCAGGTGCTGCGCTCGGTGCTGGCCGCGCTCGGCCACCAGGGCGACCCGCGGGCGCTGCCGTACGTGCTGGACGTCATCGGGCGGCCCGATCACAAGCGCACGATCACCGACCCCATCGCGCTGGCCGACGTGCTGCCGCCCGACCACGAGGAGGGGCTGGCGCTGCTCATCTCGATGAGCGAGGACGACGACTCCGAGATCCGCGACTGGGCGACCGCCGGGCTCGCGGGGCTGTCGGCCGACACGCCGCAGATCAGGGAGGCGCTGGCGGCCCGGCTGACCGACTCCGACCTGCGTACGGTGGCCGAGGCCACGCGCGGGCTGGCCGTGCGCGGCGACGAGCGGGCCGCCCAGGGCGCTCAGCGGGTGCTGGCGGAGAGCGACGACGAGTACGCCAGGGACCTCGTCTCCCAGCCCGCCTGAGCCCGCACAGGCTCCCACAGCCCCGCTCGGCCCCCGGGCCGGGCGGGAGCCGCACCTGGGGCGTAGCCCGGGCGGTCGGCCGTCGTCCACGCAGGAGGTGCGGCCGAACCTGTCAGCCGCCGTTGAGCACGCGGGTCACCCAGTCAAGGGTGCCCGTGCTCAGCGCCTCCTCCGCCAGGCGCTTGCCCGTCGTCGTGGTGATGGCCGCGAGCGAGCTGTCGATCCACCCCTGCACGTTCTGGTGTCCCTGCTCGCGGTACTCCACGGCCTGGATGAGGCACTCCAGCTTGTCGGCGTCGCGCGCGCAGACGGCTTCGAGGCTGGCCTTCTCCTCGTACTCGCCCACGGCGTCGCGCAGCATCCCGGCCACCTCGGCGGGCACGTGGCGCACCTGGTCGGCGGTGACCTCCTCGTTGGGGGCCGGCTTGAGGTAAAGCTTGCCGACGTACGGGATGTCGGTGATGCGGGTTTCCTGCGTGTCGTGGAAGAGGCTCATGAAGGCGGCCCGCTCGGGGTTCGCGCCTTCGAGCCTGGCGATCACGGCGGCGAGCACGGCCGCGCGGAAGGAGTGCTCGGCGATGCTCTCGGGATCGCGTACGCCCGCGACCAGCCAGCCGGTCCGCTTGTAGCGTTTGAGCAGCCCGAACTCGTACATCAGGTCGGCCAGACCGGTCGTGTCGTCACCCGTCATGGGAGACCCCCTCTCGTCTCGTGCTGCCGTCCGGGGGACGCCGTGACCAGCGGTCACGGCGTCCCCCGGCGACCTGGTCGAGGATTGGCAAGCCTACGTCGCCGCTCCCCGGTTCCTGCGTCGGCCCCGGTGATCAGACCGGTGGCCGGTGCGCCGTCAGTCCCAGTCGGAGGCGCGCCAGTCGTTGCCGTAGTCGCTCTTCAGGCCGTTGCGCCAGCTGTCCCACGGCGCCCACTCGCCGCCGTGGTCGTCGTAGCGCGGCTTGAACTTGATGGGCCGCTCCTTGACCGGCTTGTACGGCTTGTACGGCTTATAAGGCTTGTACGGCTTATACGGCTTGTGCGGCTTCTGGTGCTTGTGCGGTGGCCGGTTCGGCGGCTGGTTGGGGGGCTGGTTGGGCGGCTGCTCGGGCTGCTCGGGCTCTTCCGGTTCTTCCGGCTCCTCGACCTCCGGCTCCTCCTGCTCGGGCACCTCGTGGATGGGCTCGTGGCGCCTGTCGTCGTGGTGGCGGTGGCCACGGAAGTGGTGCTCGTCGTGGAAGTCGTGGTGGTGATGATGATGGTGCCCGCCCCACCAGCGGCGACCCCACCAGTACGGGCCGCAGCGGCGGTGACCGCAGCCGAGCACCGGCTTCTCGCCTGAGGTGTAGGCGACGGCGGTGGGGACGGCGGGCGCGCCTGCGCTCGCGCCGGCGATCCCCTGGCCGACGGGAAGGAGCACCACGCCGGCCGCGGTGGCGGCGAGCGCAAGGCCAGCGATACGCCGGCGCACCGCTGGCCTATGTGGCTTATCGAAATGAACGTGCATCTATTACCGCCCTGGGTAGAACGACCCGAAATCCGAGCCCTCTTTTCTCGGAGTACTCGGACAAGGGCAGACGTACCCGCGCGCAGAATCCCGTTTACCCGCACTGATCCAAACAACCCGTCAAATCCTTAAGGTTCCGGCGAAGGGGTCGTTGTACCAGAATTTTGGGGGACCGCTGCGCCCTTCCCGGGCGCCTGTACGGTAAAAGACGCATGCTCCGCGCCTTTTCCTATAACGGATAAGTGAGAAGTGCGGATTTAGTCCGAATTCGCGGGGTTAAGGGCCGGAAAGGGCGGGGGCGGTGGTGAGCACGTCCCTGGCCAAGGACAGGTCGCCCTCCAGGTCGGCGGGGAAGTCGGCGGGGTCGCCCCGGCCGCCCAGCAGGAAACAGAAGGCCACGACGTCCGCCGTGATGTGCGCGTCAGGCTCCCCCGGCCCGGCGTCCTCGACGCCCAGCGCGACCCGCCACTCGCCGCCACCGGGGCCCGTCAGCGTCAGCAGCAGCGTGCGGCCGGAGCCGTCCAGCCCCGACAGCAGCATCGTCCACGGCAGCAGGCGCGCGCACAGGTCGGCCGTCGGATGGATGTGCTCGGGGAGGGGGTCTGGCAGGCGCACCCGCGCCGTCCGCGCGGCGTCGGCCGTGTGGATCCACGTCTCCAGGCCCCTTGCCAGGACGTGGTCCCTGACCGCGATCTCCATGCCGTCGAGCGTGGCGGGGGTGGTGGGCGGCAGCTCGGCCAGGTGCCGGCAGAGCGCGTCGGCCTGCGCCCGCCAGTCCCGCCGTGTCTGCTCGGGGCTGCGGGCCCGCTCGTACGCCTGGACGTCGTGCGTACGCCCCAGCGAGTCGGCCGCCTCGATCGGCGGCCCCAGCACAGGAGCGCCCACGGAGGCCGCCACCAGGCCGTCCTTGGCCGCCAGGTGGGCCACGAGCTCCTGCAGCGTCCAGCCCTCGACGATGACGCGCGACCAGTCGTCGTCCACGGCGGAGGCCAGCAGGGCGTCCATGGCGGCCACGCGGGCCGCGTACGGCTGCGCCCAGCCGGCGGTGGGGGCCGCGGGGCGGCGCCGGGCGCGGGCTCCGGCCAGGAGCTGAGGCCGCAACGAGTGGGCCGGCACCGCCGGGTCCTCCATCATCGCGTCCAGATAGAGACGCTCGACGGGGTCCATCACACCTCTTCCTGCGCGTACGCGGCGGCCGGGCCCGTGTGCGGCGGCCCTGGTTCCTGCACGCTTGCTCCATGTCCGCCCGATCTGTGGGGCGACCGGACGTTCGTCAGATCTCCTCCGCTCGCGCCCGATCCGTGCGAGGACCCGGCGCTCATCAGACTTCTTCCTCGGCCAGCGCGTCCGCCAGGCGGCGTAACGCCTGACGGATGCGGGACTTGGCGGTGCCCTCGGGGACGCCGAGCTCCTCGCCGACCTGCCGGTAGGTGCGCCCGCCGAAGTACGCCAGCTCGACTGCCTGGCGTAACGCCTCGGGCAGGGACGTCACCGCCCTGCGTACCCGGTCGGCCTCGTCGGCGGCCAGCACGGTGTCCTCCAGGCGGACCGGCTCCCGTTCGAACAGCCGGGGCCCGAGCGCCGACACCCGCCTGCGCTCCTCCGCGCGCACGTGGTCCACCGCCCTGCGGTGGGCGATGGTGGCCAGCCAGGCGCGCAGCGTGCCGCGGTCGGGGTCGTAGGCCAGCGGCCGCTCCCAGAAGACCAGGAACACCTCCTGCGTGATGTCCTCGGCGATCACCCGGTCCCTGGTGACCCGCAGGGAGAGACCGAAGATCAGCGAGGAGAGCCGATCGTAGACCTCCCCCAGCGCGGACTCATCGCCGCCGACCACCCGCTGGTGCAGCAGGCGATCGTCGTACGGTGCCTCCACTGGCACCACACTCCCGTGTAATCCGGACCAAGGCGGCACAGGCGCCGCGACCCGAGCATGTCATTATTCGCGGCAAATGTAGAGCGGGATGACCCCCACCGCGAGAGTCTTTCGCGCCGCGATAGTGTCGTCTTCAGGAAGCGACGGAGCACACACGGAGGGAACACGGAGGGACCACGCATGGCCACCACCCGCACCGCGACGACCCAGTGGAAAGGCGCCCTGCTCGACGGCTCGGGCACCGTCTCCCTCGACACCTCGGGCGTCGGCACGTTCGAGGTCTCCTGGCCGTCCAGGGCCGAGTCCGCCAACGGCAAGACCTCCCCCGAGGAGCTCATCGCCGCCGCCCACTCCTCCTGCTTCTCCATGGCACTCTCCCACGGCCTGGCCGGCGCCGGCACCCCGCCCGAGTCGCTGACCACCAGCGCCGACGTGACGTTCCAGCCGGGCGAGGGCATCACCGGCATCGTGCTGACCGTCCAGGGCCGCGTGCCCGGCATCAGCGCCGAGCAGTTCCAGCAGGCGGCCGAGGCCGCCAAGGCCGGCTGCCCGGTCAGCAAGGCGCTCGCGGGCACGACGATCACGCTCAAGGCCGAGCTGCTCTGACGAGCGAACGCCCTTACCGGACAGCGATCGGACCATTGCGCGACCAAGACCGCTTTCGCGTGCGACAATCGGGTCACATGCGCGAGGTCTGGCCGGGCGAGCCCTATCCACTCGGCGGCACCTGGGACGGCGTTGGCACCAGCTTTGCGGTGTTCTCCGAGGTCGCCGAGCGGGTCGAGCTGTGCCTTTTCCACGATGACGGTTCCGAGGAGCGCGTCGATCTGCCCGAGGTCGACGGCTTCGTCTGGCACGGCTATCTGCCGGGCATCCAGCCGGGGCAGCGCTACGGCTATCGCGTGCACGGGCCCTACGACCCGCCGCGGGGCCACCGGTGCAACCCGGCCAAGCTGCTGCTCGACCCCTACGCCAAGGCCATCGACGGCGAGCTGACCTGGAACCAGGCGCTGTTCCCCTACTACTTCACCGACCCGAGCCGGCGCAACACCGAGGACAGCGCCCCCTACATGCCGAAGAACGTGGTGATCAACCCGTTCTTCGAGTGGGGCAACGACCGGCCGCCGCGCATCCCGTACCACCAGACCGTGATCTACGAGGCTCACGTGCGCGGGCTCACGATGCGCCACCCCGACGTGCCGCCCGACCTGCGGGGCACGTACGCGGGGGCGGGGCATCCGGCGATCATCGAGCACCTGCTGTCGCTCGGGGTGACGGCGGTCGAGCTGATGCCGGTGCACCACTACGTCCCCGAGCACTTCCTGGTCGCCCGCGGGCTGACCAACTACTGGGGCTACAACACCATGGCCTACCTCGCCCCGCACGGCGGCTACTCCAGCGCGGGCACTCGGGGGCAGCAGGTGCTGGAGTTCAAGGCCATGGTGCGGGCGCTGCACGAGGCGGGCATCGAGGTCATCCTCGACGTGGTCTACAACCACACCGCCGAGGGCGACCACATGGGGCCGACCCTCGGGTTCAGGGGCATCGACAACGCCGCCTACTACCGCCTGCACGACGGCGACCGGCGCTACTACCTCGACTACACCGGCTGCGGCAACTCGCTCAACGTGCGCTCGCCGCACGCGCTGCAGCTCATCATGGACTCCCTGCGCTACTGGGTGCTGGAGATGCACGTCGACGGGTTCCGTTTCGACCTGGCCTCGGCGCTGGCCAGGGAGCTGCACGACGTCGACCGGCTGAGCGCGTTCTTCGACCTCATTCAGCAGGATCCGGTGATCTCTCAGGTCAAGCTGATCGCGGAGCCGTGGGACGTGGGGCCTGGCGGGTATCAGGTCGGGAATTTCCCGCCCTTGTGGACGGAATGGAACGGGAAATACCGCGACATCGTACGAGATTTCTGGAGGGGCACCCATTCCGCCCTTCCTGAGTTCGCGTCCCGGCTGACCGGCTCCGCCGACCTCTATGAGTCGTCCGGCCGCCGTCCGGTCGCCTCGATCAACTTCGTCACCTGCCACGACGGCTTCACCCTCGCCGACCTCGTCTCCTACGACCACAAGCACAACGAGGACAACGGCGAGGACAACCGCGACGGCACCAACGACAACCGCTCCTGGAACTGCGGCGCCGAGGGCCCGGTCGAGGACCCCCACATCGTGACGTTGCGCCGCCGCCAGCGCCGCAACTTCCTCGCCACGCTGTTCCTGTCGCAGGGCGTGCCGATGCTGTCCCACGGCGACGAGATCGGGCGCACCCAGCGGGGCAACAACAACGCCTACTGCCAGGACAACGAGCTGGCCTGGATCGACTGGTCCACCGTGCACACCGAGTCCGACCTGCTGGAGTTCGTCCGCGCGCTGTCGAAGCTGCGCCGCGAGCACCCCGTCTTCCAGCGGCGCCGTTTCTTCCACGGCCGCCACCCCGACGACGGCCGGCGCGACCTCGTGTGGCTGACGCCGGGCGGGCGCGAGATGACGGCCGGCGACTGGCACATCAGCTACGCCAAGTCGCTCATGGTCTATCTGAACGGCGACGCCATCACCGAGCCTGGCCCCAGGGGCGAGCGCATCGTGGACGACTCGTTCCTGCTGCTCATCAACGCCCACCACGAGAACATGTCGTTCACGCTGCCCGGCGAGGAGTTCGGCAGCGGCTGGCTGCCGGTGCTCGACACCAACCACGACACGATCGAGGACGCGTACGCCGACGAGCGCTGGTCGGCCGGCGACCTCGTCGCGGTCACCGCCCGCTCGCTGCAGGTGCTGCGCCTGCCCCGCCAGGACGTCAGGACGCCCTGAGCCGCCTCAGCCGTGAGCCGCCTCAACCCTGAGCCGCGTCAGAAGAGCTTGGCGGCGCTCGCGCTCAGGAAGACGAGCGTGAACGCGGCGACGCCGGCCAGGCCGTGCAGGGCGACGGCGAGCGCGGGGAAGCCGCGCGCGGCGGTGGTGGTGTGGCGGCCGGCGCCGAGCCAGCGGGTGAACATCACGAAGCCGAGCAGCGCGGCGGCGGCGAGGCCGGCGAACGCGGCCCAGGCCAGCACCCGGTTGCCGGTGATCAGCCCGCCCGCCCAGCAGAGCAGCGCCGTCACGGCCAGGGCCGGATGCGAGACGACGAGCGCGGCGGGGAACCGGGTGATCTTGGTCGGGCGCTTGGCGCCGGTGAGCCAGAACGACAGCAGGTAGACGCCGGCGGCTGCGGCGATCGTCCACGCCACGGCGGTGGCCAGGCTCACGGCGGCCCCTCTCCTTTGCCATCCCTATCGTCACGTTAAGCAAAGAAACGGCAAGAAGTCCGCCGTTACGCGAAAGTACTATCCGTCCCGAAACCGGGGCGGGACCGATTGTCGGTGCGCTGTGCCAAGGTAGAGGAGTGCGGCGCATCTATCCCGACATTCAGGACAACCCGGACATCGTTCAGGCGTACGCCTACCCCGAGGACCGGCCGTGGCTGCGGCTCAACATGGTCGCCAGCGTCGACGGCGCCGCCTGGCTCAACGGGCGCTCGGGGCCGCTGTCCAGCAAGGGTGACCGGCGTGTCTTCCAGACGCTGCGCGGGCTGGCCGACGTGATCCTCGCGGGCGCCGCCACCGTGCGCAAAGAGGGCTACGGCCCCGTCCCGCTGCGCGACTCATGGGCCGAGATCCGCGAGGGCAGGCCCGAGGTGCCGCCCATCGCGGTCGTCACCCGCAGCCTGGCGATCGACCTCGACGGCGAGCTGTTCACCGACGCGCCGAGCAGGACCATCGTCATCACCTGCGAGTCCGCGCCCCAGGAGCGGCGCAGGCTGGCGGCCAAATACGCCGACCTGGTGGTGGCCGGTGACGACGGCGTCGACATGCCCCTCGCCGTGGCCGCGCTGCACGAGCGGGGGCTGACCCGGGTGCTGTGCGAGGGCGGGCCGCGCATCAACGCCCAGCTCTCCGCGTGCGGGCAGGTCGACGAGCTGTGCCTGACGATCAGCCCGCTGCTGGTCGGGGGCGGCGCCGCCCGCATCCAGAACGGCACGCCCGCGCAGGTCGGGCTGCGGCTCGGCCACGTCCTGGAGGAGGACGGGGTGCTCTTCTGCAAGTACACGAGGGAGCAGAGCGATGACTGACGACTCGCCCACCGGGCCGACCACCCGGCCGACCACCCGGCCGACCACCCGGCCGACCACCCGGCCGACCACCGGGCCGACCGCTTCGGCGGCCACTGATCCGGCCGCGGAGCCCGGCGGGGTGCCCGCCGGGGAGCCGGGCGTGGAGCCGGGCGTGGAGCCCGCCGCGGGGCCGGTGGCCGAGGAGGAGCCGCAGCCGGTGCCCGATCTGCCGGTGCGGCCGCCCGTTCCGCCGATGCTGGCCAAGCCGGTGAAGGCCATGCCGAAGCAGGACGGCACGCTGTTCTACGAGCCGAAGTGGGACGGTTTCCGGTGCATCATCTTCCGCGACGGTGACGAGGTCTATCTGGGCAGCCGCAACGAGCGGCCGTTCACGCGCTACTTCCCCGAGCTGGTCGAGGCGGTGCGGGCCGAGCTGCCCGACAAGGTCGTCATCGACGGCGAGATCGTGCTGCCCATGGGCAGCCAGCTCGACTTCGACGCGCTCCAGCAGCGCATCCATCCGGCCAAGTCGCGGGTGACGATGCTGTCCGAGCGCACGCCTGCCCAGTTCGTCGCGTTCGATTTGCTGGCGCTGGGCGACGAGTCGCTGATGGAGGTGCCGTTCGCGCAGCGGCGGGCGCGGCTCGAGGCGCTGTTCCCCGAGAAGGGCGGCTCCATCAGGCTCACCCCGGTCACCACCGATCAGGGGCAGGCGGGCGAGTGGTTCGAGATGTTCGAGGGCGCCGGGCTCGACGGCATCATCGTCAAGCCGGGCGACCAGCCTTACGTGCCCGACAAGCGCACGATGTTCAAGGTCAAGCACGAGCGTACGGCCGACGTCGTGGTGTGCGGCTACCGCGAGCACAAGTCGGGGCCGATCGTCGGGTCGCTGCTGCTCGGCCTCTACGGCGACGACGGGCGGCTGCACCACGTGGGGGTGGCGGCGTCGTTCCCCATGAAGCGAAGGGCGGAGCTGGTCGAGGAGGTCAAGCCGTACATCGCCGAGCTGAGCGAGCACCCGTGGGGTCACTGGGCCGAGCAGGCGGCGGCCAACGTCGGCCAGCCGGCGGCCGGGCCGTCCAGGGGCGGGCAGCGGGTGCCCGGCGCGGTGTCGCGGTGGAACGCCAAGAAGGACCTGTCGTTCATCCCGCTCCGGCCTGAGCTGGTGATGGAGGTGGCCTACGACCAGATGGAAGGCGACCGGTTCCGGCACACCGCGCAGTTCCGTCGGTGGCGGCCCGACCGCACTCCTGAGTCGTGCACGTACGAGCAGCTCGAACGTCCCGTGCATTACAACCTCGACGACATCCTTGCCCGATAGTCGTTGTCCCGATATATCTCGTTACATGACAACAGGGGATGAGCTCAGGGCCGCCGTGTCCGCACGCCGCGATTTAGGGCCCGACTACGAAGACGCCGTCGTGGATTCGTTCCTCGACAGGATGGGCCAGGAGATCGACCGGCGAGTGGACGAGCGGCTGAGCCAGGTCACACCCAAAGGCCGCCAGGTGGCCCGCCAGGGCCCGCCCGACGGCCAACGCCTCGCCCTCGCCATCGTGTCGGTGGCCCTCGGCACCGTGTCGACCGTCGCGTTCATGGTGCTCGGAGAGGGCCGGTTCTGGCCGATCCTGGCGGTGTGGATCGGCATCATCGCCGTCAACTCCATCTTCAACGGCTCCAACTCCTCCAAGGACAAGAAGGACTGACCCCCATCCACCACCGTGACAGTGGCTCTGGGGCCGTCGTGAGTTCGGCCGGGGGTTGCATCGGGGGTGCAAGTGGGGGTTCGGCGGGCCCGCCGATGCGGGGCCGCCGATGCGGCTGGCGAGAGTCCGTGAGGCCGCTGGTGAGTGGGGTGAGGCCGCTCGTGAGGCCCGGCTTGGGGTGGTCGGGATGTCAGGTGAGCCAGATGAGGCCGGCGAAGCGGCCCGTCGGCTGCTCGCGGCGGTGGGAGTAGAGCTCTTCCGACTCGATCGTGCAGCGGGCGTCGTGGTGGACGTCGCTGACGCCTGCCGCTCTCAGCTGTGACTCGATGCCGGCGCGCAGGTCCAGGGCGGGGGTGTCCCAGGACGTGGTGGACCAGGTGGCGGGGACCTTCTCGGCGACCTGGTCGCGGAGGGCGGCGGGGACCTCGTAGCAGCGGCCGCAGGCGCCGGGGCCGATCAGTGCGACCATTCTGCTCGGCTCGGCGCCCTTGCCGGCCATCGCCGTCAGCAGGGCGGTGGCGATGCCGGCCTCGGTGCCGGGGCGGCCGGAGTGGGCGGCGCCGACCATGCGGGCCACCGGGTCGGCCACCAGCACGGCCGGGCAGTCGGCGCCCAGCGACGCCAGCGCCAGCCGGGGCTCGGTGGTGAACACACCGTCGAGCGGCGGCGGGTCGTCGCCGTACGGCTCGCTCACGTACGCCACCTCGGCGCTGTGCACCTGGCGCATGAAGACCACCGCCCGCACCCCCAGCTCGGCCACCAGGCCCGCGCGGTTGGCGCGGACGGTCGCCGGGTCATCACCGACCAGGCCGCCGAGGTTGCGCGAACCGTAGGGCGGGGCGCCGACGCCGCCGTTGCGGTCGGTGATGGCCACGTGGACGTCGGGGGCGAGCTGCATGCCCCCGATCTTAGGCGACGCCTGCCACCTTCAGCGGGCACCCTAATGTTCGATGGCGATAGAACATCTCCTACAGTTGTTCCATGGCTATCGAACATCGTCGAGGTGTCGTCGTCCTGGCACTGGCCGCCTCCTTCATGGTCTTCGTGGACGGGACGATCGTGCACCTCACCCTCGCCCAGCTCGCCTCCCACCTCGGCGCCTCGCGCGCCGAGCTGGAGTGGGCGTCAACGCCTACACGCTCACGTTCGCGGCGGTGATGCTGGGCGCGGGCGCGAT
This sequence comes from Nonomuraea sp. NPDC004580, assembly GCF_040609855.1. Taxonomy (NCBI): domain Bacteria; kingdom Bacillati; phylum Actinomycetota; class Actinomycetes; order Streptosporangiales; family Streptosporangiaceae; genus Nonomuraea; species Nonomuraea sp. NPDC004580. The sequence continues at coordinate 30,322 of NZ_JBEXLH010000056.1, forward strand.
CACCGACACCCTCGGCGCCAAGCGGGCCTTCGTGGCGGGGCTAGAGACGGCCGGGCCAGGCGCATGCCGTTGGTGCCGGGGGCGCTCTGCCGGAATCGGGTGTTCGTCGTGACGGCGGCGCAAGGGGCGCTGTTCAATCTCGCCTTCTACGGGCTGCTGTTCGCGATGAGCCTCATGCTCCAGCAGGGGCGCGGGCTGGGGGCACTGGCCAGTGGGCTGCTGTTCCTGCCGTTGACCGGGCTCATCGCGGTGGCCAACCTGTGCGCGGCCCGGCTGGCGCGGCGGTTCGGGCGGCCCGCCGTGGCTGCTACGACGTGAGGCGGTGCACGGTGAGCGGGCCGCCGCCGTACCGGACGATGGCCTCCTCGTCGGCGAAGGCGAGCACCCGCATCATGTTGCCGCCGTCGCTGAGCCGCACGTTCCTGCGCAGCCGGCTGACCAGGCCGGCGGGCAGCCTGGTGGTGCCGGCCTCGATCGTGTCGCCGTAGTGCGGGGCGAACGCGACGCCCGCGAAACCGGTACGCCGCAGCAGCGTGCGCACGGTCCGCGGCGAGTAGAACATCAGGTGGTTCTTGGTGAAGCCGCTCCACTTCGACCCGTACGCCTTGAGCAGCAGCGAGTTGGCGTTCACGGTGAGGATCAGCAGCACCCCGCCCGGCCCCAGCAGGCTCCTGAACAGCCGGAAGTCGTCCAGCGGCCGGGGCAGGTGGGCGAGCACCGACCAGAGCGTGATGACGTCGAAGCCGCCGGCGGCGATCTCGGGCACGTCCTGCGGGGCGCCGAAGAACGTACGGGCCCGGCTGAGCCGCTCGTTGGCCTGCGCGACCGACTCGGGCGACAGGTCCACCCCGCACGCGTCGAAGCCGCGCTGCTCGGCCAGCTCCAGGAAGAGGCCGACGCCGGAGCCGAAGTCGAGCAGGCGGCGTTCCTTGCCCTCGTCGAAGACCGGGGAGAACGCCCGCATCGTCAGGTCGTAGCGGCGCTGCCGGTTGGCGGCGTACTTGCCGGTCAGGAAATTGCTGTAGCCGGTGGCGTACAGGTCGCCGAGACGCTCGGGGCGGACGTTCGGGTTGCGGTAGAGGAAGCCGCAGGACGGGCAGCGGACGACGTGGTAGCGCCAGCCCTTGCCGCCGTTCGGCTCGAACAGCGGCTGCTGGCGCGACTCGCCGCACATCATGCAGTCGAGGAACTCCTCGATCTCGCCCAGGGAGCGGGTGCGCTCGTAGGCGGCCCGGGACACGATCGGTGCGCGCCTGGTGAGCAGGTGCCACTGCGCCTCCCTGGCGAGCCGCTCCCCCGGCCGTACGTAGACCCGCTGCCCCCACGGCACGTCGTCATAGCGCGATCCGTACGCCAGCCGTCCGAGCCATCGCTTCACCATCGCCACCACCCACCCTCGCGACCGGTTGTGCCCCGCATCTCCGCGACTATGCGCCCACTTTCGGGCGCTTTACGTGATCTTTCCAGCCCCTGGTCAGCATACTTGAGCAAGCATATGCTTGGTCGCGTGCCTGACTACCGCAACCTCATCGGCGGCGAGCTGGTACCCGCCCCGCGCATGCTGGACACGGTCAACCCCGCCACCGGCCGGCCCTGGGCCCGCATCCCCGCGTCCGGCGCCGCCGAGGCCGCCGCCGCGGTCGAGGCCGCCGGCCACGCGGTCCCCTCATGGTCGGCGCTGCCCGCCCTGGCGAGGGCGGGCTACCTGCGCAAGGTCTCCGAGGTGTTCGGCGAGCACGCCGAGGAGCTGGCCAGGCTGGAGACCCGCGACAACGGCCGCATCCTGCGCGACACGCTCAAGCGGGACCTGCCGGGCATGGCGTACCTGTGGCAGATCGCCGCCGGGCAGTGCCTCGACGCGGTCAGGGGCGACACCGTGCAGCTCGGGCCGGACGCGCTCGGGCTGACCAGGCGCGAGCCGTACGGGGTGGCCGTCTGCATCATCCCGTGGAACTCCCCCATCTCGACCTTCTCCGCGAAGGCCGCGTACGCGCTGGCCGCCGGGAACACGGTCGTCGTCAAGCCCGCCGAGCAGGCGAGCGCGTCGGTGCTGCGGCTGGGCGAGCTGCTGGCCGAGGTGTTCCCGCCCGGCGTGCTCAACATCGTCAGCGGCCTGGGCGAGGAGGTCGGCGACGCGCTGGTCCGGCATCCGGGCGTCGGCAAGCTCAGCCTCACCGGCTCCACCGAGACCGGCCAGGCCATCACCAGGGCCTCGGCGGAGGCGCTCAAGCCGATGACGTTCGAGCTGGGCGGCAAGTCGCCGAACATCGTCTTCCCCGACGCCGACCTCGACGCCGCCACCCTCGGCGTCACCGTGAACTCCGTCTACACCGGCAACGCGGGCCAGGTGTGCGTGGCCGGCTCGCGCATCCTCATCCACCGCTCCATCTGGGAGGAGATGCTCGGCCGCATCGAGCGCGCCTGCGCGGAGCTGGTGCTGGGCGACCCGCTCGACCTCGCGACGACGATGGGGCCGATCGTGTCGGCGGCCCAGTACGAGCGCGTCACGTCATACCTGGAGCTGGCCGAGAAGGAGGGCGCGCGGCTAGTCTTCGGTGGCCAGGCGGGCGCGGAGGTGGTGCCGGAGCTGCCGGGCGGCTACTGGGTGGCGCCCACGCTCTACACGAGCGAGGACAACGGGCTGCGGGTCTGCCAGGAGGAGATCTTCGGCCCGGTCGCGGTGGCCATCCCGTTCGAGACCGACGACGAGGCGCTCACGATCGCGAACGACTCCCGCTACGGGCTGGCGGCCGGCGTGTGGACGCGTGACCTGGGACGGGCGCACCGGTTCGTCCGCGACCTGCGGACCGGCACGGTCTGGGTGAACACCTTCCGCCAGATGCCTCCCGGGCTGCCGTTCGGCGGGGTCAAGGACAGCGGGTACGGCCACGACGCGGTCCTCGAGTACACCCGGGAAAAGGCCGCCATCATCAAGATTTAGTCGGATAGATTTACCCCCCATGGACGAGGGGATCATGGACCATTCCGGGCTGTCCGACGCGGCCGCGCAGTCCCGGGCCTCCGTGCTGCGCAGCCGGGCGGAGTCGTACATCGCCCTGTCGCGCCACGACGCCGCCATAGCGGACCTGACCGAGGCGATCGCGCTGGTCCCGGAGAACGCCCGCGCATGGCGGCTGCGCGGTGAGAGCCACCGGGTGATCGAGCGCCACCAGGCCGCGCTCGACGACTTCGACGAGGCGCTGAAGCTGGAGCCGGACAGCGCGTACGCGCTGGGCTCGCGCGGCCAGACCTACGCCGCGATGGGACGCCTGGAAGAGGCCATGGCGGACTTCGAGCACGCGCTCACCCTCACCCCGGACTCGTTGTGGATCCTCGAGGCGAAGGCGGACGTGCTGGTGGAGCTGGACCGGCTGGACGAGGCGCTGGCGGAGCACACCAAGATCATCTCATTGAACACGGACCTGGCGTACTCCTGGCTCGCCCGCGGCGAGCTCTACCAGCGCATGAACCTCTACAACGAGGCCATCGACGACTACACCAAGGCCCTTGAGGTGGACCCCGACTACGTACGGGCCCTCAGCCGACGCGGCGAGGCGCTGCGCATGATCGACCGCTACGACGAGGCGCTCGCCGACCTCAACCGTGCGCTGGAGCTGGACCCGGGCAACGACCGCGCGCTCGGCAGCCGGGGCGCGGTGCTGAGCGAGCTGGGCGACAACGAGGCCGCACTGAGGGACCTGGACGCCGCCATCGAGCTGGACCCCGAGTACGTCTGGGCGTTCCGGGTGCGCGGCGAGATCCACCAGGAGCTGGACCGGCACGAGGAGGCCATCGCCGACTTCACCCGGGCCCTGCACCTGGAGTTCGGCGACTGACCAGGCTCGGCGGCCGGGGCCGCGCGAAGCGGTCCCGGCCGCCCCGTCACAGCGCGAGCAGGGCGTTGACCGGCAGGCGGGCGTCCGACAGCGGCCGCATGGCGATGCGCAGCAGCGCCAGCGCGTTGTCGTCGCCCGCGATGCGGTTGGCGCTCAGCTCGCCGCACGACTGGCAACTGTGGATGATCAGCCACTCGCCGTCGCCACGGACGGAGACGCTGAGTGCCGCCATCCGGCCCCGGCAGCCCGCCCTGCGGTCACCGGGCACGCGGTGATCGACGTGCAGGCTGGTCAGGCAGTTCGGGCAGTGGTTGCGGTGCGCGGTGCCGGGCGCCGTCATGGGCACGTCGAGCCGGCAGCCGACGCAGCGGAACGCGTCCGCCGGCTCCGCGTGATGGATCTTCTTGCGTTGCTGCGGCCGCCGGCCGCCGGGTTTCCTGCGCGGCATGTCACAGATCACCGAACGCCTCGAGCGGGAACGGCGGCTGCGCCAGCGGCCTGACGGCCATGCGCATGAGGATGAGCTGGTTGTCGTCCCCGCAGATCGGGTTCGAGGTCAGCTCACCGCACCGGGTGCAGCGGTGAATGATCATCCACTCCCCGGTACGCAGCACGGCGATCGAGATGGGGATCATCCGTGACCGGCACTCGTCCTGCAGGTGCAGCGAGTGCAGGCAGCTCGGGCAGTGGTTGCGCCGGGCGCCGTCGGGGGCGTTCGCGGTGACCGTGAGGCCGCAGCGCACGCACGCGAAAGTATTGAGCAGTGGTGAATTGCCGTTGGTGGACAACCTGGGTACTCCTTGCCGGAATGGTCTTCGAAATCACGCAGCAAGGAAGCGCCCAGCGAGCCTCGCGGGGCACGCTGGTCGTACGGCCTGTCCGGTTTTCAGGGTCGTCTCGGTCAGAGGCGGGATCCGCCGGTGGCACGACTGCGAGGCGCGCTGGGCGCGGTGCCAGGCATCAAACCCTCCCCACGTGTGGCACGAGGCCACGGATACGGCATTCCACGGACGGATGGGAGCGTAACGGGGCGCGCCGCAGGATCGCCAGCCATTTTCCGCGCGACCGTCCCCCGGCGGGTTTGGCTCCGGACGGCCGTGGCAGAGGACGTACGGAACTAAAGGGGACGAAAGCCATGGGCAACCCGCAACAGCGACCACGACACCCGGAGTGATCCGACGTGACAGGCAGCCTGCAGTTCATCGGGAACGCGACCACGCTCATCCGCTACAACGGCTTCACGCTCCTGACGGACCCGAACTTCCTGCACCGGGGCCAGCTCGCCTACCTCGGCTACGGGCTGGCCGCGCGGCGGCTCACGGACCCGGCGCTGCGCGTCGAGGACCTGCCGCCGCTCGACGCGGTCGTGCTCTCCCACATGCACGGTGACCACTGGGACCGGGTCGCCCGCAAGAAGCTCGACCGGGACACCACGATCGTCACCACCCCGTCCGCCGCCCGCGCCCTGCACCGGCAGGGCTTCGGCCAGGCCGTCGGGCTGTCGAACTGGTCGGAGTACCGGCTGCACGGCCCCGGCGGCATCGTGCGGATCACCGCGCTGCCCGGCAAGCACGCGCCGGGCTTCGCCGAGTCGCTGCTGCCGCCCGTGATGGGCACGATGCTGGAGTTCTGCGGCCAGGACGAACGGGTCCAGCTGCGCCTGCACATCAGCGGCGACACGCTGCTCGACCGGCGGCTCGACGCCATCCCGCGCCGCTTCCCCGACATCGACCTGGCTCTCGTCCACCTGGGCGGCACCAAGCTGCTCGGCACCCTCATGGTCACCATGGACGGCGAACAGGGGGCGTCGTGGGTCGACCTGATCAACCCGCACACCGTCGTACCGATCCACTACGACGACTACACGGTCTTCAGCTCGCCGCTCGACGACTTCAAGCACCATATCGAGCAGGCCGGGCTCGCCGACCGGGTGGTCTACCTGAAGCGGGGCGAGACCCGCGAGCTGGCCCCGCACCGCCTCGTCCGGCAGTGAGCCGGCAACGAATCAGGTGTCGGAGCGCGCCTTGCTCGGCTGGACCCGCTTGGGCTCGCCCGGCATCTTCGGATAGTTCGGCGGATAGGGCAGGTCGCCGCGGTCGTCCTCGGCATAGAGGTCGAGCAGCGCCTCGATCGAGTACGCCGCGTCGTCGATGGCCGCGTGCACGTCGCCCACCTTCGCGAACCGGGCCGGCACCGTGCGGATGTCGAAGTCGCGCGGGTCGGCGTCGGCCAGCTCGTCCCAGGTCAGCGGGGTCGAGACGGGCGCGTGCGGTTTCGCCCTGACCGAGTAGGCGCTGGCCACCGTGCGGTCTCTGGCGTTCTGGTTGAAGTCGATGAACACCCGATCGCCGCGCTCCTCCTTCCACCACGCCGTGGTGACCAGGCTCGGGTCGCGCGCCTCGACGGCCCTGGCCAGGGCGATGCCGGCGTGACGTACTTGGACGAAGTCCCAGCGCGGCTCGATGCGCACGGCGATGTGCACGCCGCGGTTGCCCGAGGTCTTCACGAAGCCGGTCATGCCGAGCTCGGCCAGCATGTCCCTGGTCAGGAACGCCGCCTTGCGCGCCGCGTCGAACTCGAGGCCCGGCTGCGGGTCGAGGTCGACGCGCAGCTCGTCGGGGTGCTCGACGTCGGCGGCGCGCACCTGCCACGGGTGGAAGTCGATGGTGCCGAGGTTGGCGCAGTAGGCGATGGCCGCGACCTCGGTGACGCGCAGCGAGTGGGCCTTCCTGCCGCTCGGGAACGTCACCTCCACCGACTGCAGCCAGTCGGGATGCTTCGGGGGCATGCGCTTTTGGTAGATCGCCTCGGTCTGCACGCCGTCGGGGTGGCGCTTGAGGTTGGTCGGGCGGTCCTTGAGCGCCCGCAGGGCGCCCTCACCCACGCTCACGTAGTATTCGACCAGCTCGCGCTTGGTGGCGCCGATCTCCGGAAAGTAGACCTTGTCGGGATTGGTGACCTTGACGGTCCGCTCCCCCACCTCGAGCTCGATAAACGGCGATGCCATGCCCCCGAACCTACCCCTTGCGGTCAAGGACGGGCTTCAGCAGCCCTGACAGGTTTCTCCCGGCCGCCGCCCGCTTCCGTGGGCGGCGGATGGATGATCTCGGATCGCATGTCTTCTCCATGCGCGAGGCCCTGGGGAGGTTGCTTCGCGCCGGCGATCTCTCACGGGCGTCCCGGGCAGTATGGCGGTGGGACGGGGTGGGCCCGTCCCGGAGCCTCCTCGGTGGCGGGACCGAGGGCTCGACGGGACGGGCCGCCAGATCACCCTCCGCCGTTCCGGGCGCTGGCGCGCCACCCGGCCGGCCGTTCCGATCCCCAGCGGCGCCAGCACGGGCGTGGGCTGTGCCGCTCGGCGGGATCTGCGGATGATCTCACCCCTTGGCAGGAGGTGATGACACCCCCTTGCCGAGAAAGACGCGAAATTCCCTGAGAACGGATGCTTCAGCCTGCGGAGATCTCTTTTTTGCCGCATCTCGTACTCTGGAGGTATGGACAAGGTGGTCAAGAGCGAGGCCGAATGGCGGGCCCAGCTGTCTCCTGAGGAGTTCCGCGTCCTCAGGGAGGCCGGGACCGAGCGCCCGTTCACGGGGGAATACGTCGACACCAAGACCGAGGGGGTCTACTCGTGCCGCGCCTGCGGGGCCGAGTTGTTCCGCTCGGACACGAAGTTCGAGTCGCACTGCGGGTGGCCGAGCTTCTTCGAGCCGTCCGAGAGCGAGGCGGTCCGGCTCATCGAGGACCGCAGCCTCGGCATGGTCCGCACGGAGGTGCGCTGCGCGCGCTGCGACTCCCACCTCGGGCACGTCTTCCACGGCGAGGGCTACCCGACGCCGACGGACGACCGCTACTGCATCAACTCGATCTCGCTGCGGCTCGAACCCAAGGGGTGATCAGGTAACGACAGGGCGTATCGATCGTCGGCTACGGGTACGAGCACCGCGTGCGGTTTGTCCATCTTCGCCACCGGTGGGTGACGATCGAGACCATCGGGCGGGTGGTCACTCAGCGCTGCGAGGTGTGCTCGAAGACACGGGTCCGGGTCCACTGACCCGGACCCCTTCTTCCCGCTGGTCAGCGGGGGTTCGGGTAGGTGACGCGGCAGCTGCGGTCGGAGGAGCCGAGGATGTTGGCGAGCACCGGGTTGCCGTTCTCGCCGAACTCGGAGTGCACGAACACCACGGGGTTCTCGACGCCCTGCTCGTGGAGGTAGGCCAGGCCGCGCTCACACAGCCTGATGGCGGTGAGGGAGTTGTCCGCGCTCTCGGGCAGGTCGGTGTAGATGCGCAGGTAGCCGCCCACCGTGCGGACCTCTTTCAGGCGTTTGAACGCTTTATCCTTCGCGCCCCAGTTCGTGCGGAAGTACTCGGCCGCCCGGACGTCGGTGTGCCGGGAGGGGCCGTCGGCCTTGTAGTCCTTGCCGTCCTCGGCGGCCGGGCCCGCGGCCAGCACGTCCTCCGGGTTCGTGACGCCCGGCACCAGCCCGGAACTCTTGCTCGGGGCCTGCTGCTGTGGCTTGGGCGGCTCCGGCCGGCGCGCTCCCCTGCTCACCGCCTCCGCCCCCTTCGACCCCGGTGGTCTCGGGCCCGGTCGCGCCGCGCCCGTCCTGCCCTCGTGTGGCGCGCCGCCGTCCGCGGCAGGGCTCGCGGCAGGGCTCGCGGCAGGGCTCGCGGCAGGGGCGACGATCGTGCCGAGCAGCCCGTACGTGGCCGGCGCGCCGAACATCCCGTTCACCGCCAGCGCCACCACCGTGGCGCCCACGACCACGCCGGCCGCGGCCGCCGTCCGGCCCCGGACCGCACGCCTGAACGTCCCTCCGCTCCGGCGCCGCCCGGAGCGCCCCGCATGACGTCCTGCCGCGTGCCGCCCCCGCCGCCTTCCGGACCTCTCCACCAGCCCTCCAAGCCCCACCGCTGGACCGTGCGCCCCGGTCACACCTCGCCGAGCGGAGATCTCCCTGATTGTGACAAAGGGGATAGAGCACTGCAGCGAGATCGCCGATTTGGGTCTGGTTCTCTTCCCGGGGCCAGCGGACGTGGACGCCGGGAGGTGGACGCTGGGAGGTGGGCGCTGGGGAGAGCCCGCGCCCACCCGCCGGACTACGGCAGAGCGGCGACGAGCTCCTGCACCGGCTTGCGGGCGCCGGTGTAGAAGGGGATCTCGACGCGGGTGTGGCGGCGGGCCTGGGCGCCGCGCAGCGTCCGCATGAGGTCGACGATCCTGTGCAGCTCGTCGGCCTCGAACGCCAGCATCCACTCGTAGTCGTTGAGCGAGAAGCAGGCCACCGTGTTGGCCCGCACGTCGGGGTAGTCGCGCGCCATCCTGCCGTGCTCGGCCAGCATCGCCCGCCGCTCGGAGTCGTCGAGGAGATACCACTCGTAGGAGCGTACGAAGGGATAGACGCTCACGTAGGCGCGCGGCTCCTCCTCGGCGAGGAACGCCGGGATGTGCGACTTGTTGAACTCGGCCGGCCGGTGCAGCGCCATCGCCGACCAGACGGGCCTGCTGTGCCGGCCCAGCCGGGTGCGGCGGAACCTGGCGTAGACGTCCTGGAGGTCCTCGGGGGTGGGAGCGTGCCACCAGAACATGAAGTCGGCGTCGGCCCTGAACCCGGCGACGTCGTAGACCCCCCTGGTCACGACGTCCTTGCCGGCCGCCTGGTCGAGCAGCTCCTGCACCTCGGCCGCCAGGCCGTCGCGGTCGCCTGGGCACGGCTCGGTCGCCTGGAAGACCGACCACATCGTGTAACGGATCACCTGGTTGAGATCGCGGGCTTTGAGCCGCGGAGCGCCCTCTGTCATGCTGCCTATTCTGCTCTCAGGGACAGGTGGTCCAGAATCCGGGCGGCGGCCGTGCGGGCGGTGCCGATGCAGGCGGGAATGCCGATGCCGTCGTAAGCCGCCCCGCACACCGCGAGGCCCGGCTCCATCGCGACGGCCGCCCGCACCCTGGCCACCCGGTCGAGGTGGCCCACGTTGTATTGCGGCAGCCCGCCGCCCCAGCGCGTCACCCTGCTGTCCACGGGCAGGCCGCGGGCGCCCATCACGTCGGCCATCTCGGCGGTGGCCAGCGCGACCAGCTCCACGTCGTCGCGCTGCAGCAGGTGCTCCTCGCCGACCCGGCCGATCGAGCAGCGCAGGATCACCAGGTCCTTCGACAGGTGCGGCCACTTCACCGAGCTGAACGTCACCGCCTTCACCGGCCGCCGCTCCACGGGCGGCACCAGGTAGCCGCTGGTGGCGGGCGGCTCGGGGAAGGCGTCGACCGGGTAGGCCAGCGTGACGACGGCCATGCTGGCGTATTGGATGCGGGCCAGCTCGGCCGCCGCCTTGGGCGCCTCGGCCTTGAGCAGCCGGCTCGCCGCCGGGCCCGGCGTGGCCACGATGACCGCGTCCGCCTCCACCGTCTCAGGGCGCGGCACGGGGCCGGTCACCAGGCGCCAGCCGGACTCGGTGCGGTGCAGCTCCCGCACGGTGACGCCGGTCCTGATGTCGGCCTCCGACGCCTTCGCCACCGCCTCGGGCAGGCCGCCGACGCCGTTGCGCAGGGCCGTGAAGACCGGGCCCGCGTCCTTCGGCGCGTCCTCGACGAGGTGGCGGGTGGCGTTCAGCAGTGAACGCTCGGAACGTGCCACCGCCGCCACCCGCGGCATCGTCGCCTCCAGCGACAACATGTCGGCGCGGCCCGCGTAGACGCCGCCCAGCAGCGGCTCGACCAGCCGGTCCACCACCTCGGCGCCCATCCTGGCGCGGATGTAGGAGGCCACGGAGACGTCGGTGCGGACGAGCGTCGGGGGCAGGATCTGGTCGAGCGGCACGCGCAGCAGCCCGCCGGGCGAGACGATGCCGGACTTCGCCAGCTCCGCCAGATCGGCGGGCACGCCCATGACCTGGCCCTTCGGCAGGTGGCGGATGGCGCCTCGGCTGTAGACGGCGGAGCGGGTGGTGCCGGGGAAGACCAGGTCGTCGCCGAGGCCGACCGCTCTGGCCAGCTCCTTGCCCTCGGGACGGCGGGCCAGCATGGCCTCGGCGCCCGCGTCGACGCTCACCCCGGCGACCTCGGAGGCGTAGAGCTTGCCGCCGATGCGGGGGGAACCCTCCAGGACCGTCACCTCGACGCGCTCGCCCGCGCCCTGGCGGAGATACCACGCCGCGGCGAGTCCGGAGATCCCCGCGCCGACGACGACCACGTGCGCCCGTTTCCCTTCCACGCCTCCAGACGCTACCGCCTCACGCCCCCGCTCACTTGCCCGGGGCAGAAGCTCCCGGACCCAGGTAGGGGCTTGCGCTTCCGGATGCGCGCGCTTCCTCGCGGCGAGCAGCCGATGCGTGGACTACGGCGAGCGCAGCGGGTCTCGGACACGCGTCACGGCGCCCCGCCCGTGGGGGTTGCCGCAAAGGCTTGAAGGCTCAGGGGCGTCAGGCGTGTTCGTGGACCAGGTCGGTGAGGCGCTTGAGCTGGTCGGGGTCGGTGGAAGGGAGGACGCCGTGGCCGAGGTTGAAGACGTGGCCCTCGGCGGTGGCGCCACGGCGGAGGACTTCGCGGGCCTTCCTCTCCACGACCTCCCACGGCGCGAGCAGGATGGCCGGGTCGAGGTTGCCCTGCAGGGCCTTGCCGGGGCCGACGCGGCGGGCGGCCTCGTCGAGGGGGACGCGCCAGTCGACGCCCACGACGTCGGCCCCCGCCTCGCCGAGCACGCCGAGCAGCTCGCCGGTGCCGACGCCGAAGTGGATGCGCGGCACCCCGGCGACGCCTTCGAAGATGCGCCTGGTGTGGGGCAGGATGAACTCGCGGTAGTCGTCGGGTGCGACGGCCCCCACCCACGAGTCGAACAACTGCACGGCGGAGGCGCCCGCGGCGATCTGGATGCGCAGGTGCTCCAGCACGATGTCGGTCAGCTTCTCCATGAGCGCGTGCCACAGCTCGGGCGCCCCGTACATCATGGCCTTGGTGCGGTCGTGGTTCTTGGAGGGGCCGCCCTCGATGAGGTAGGAGCCGAGGGTGAAGGGCGCGCCGGCGAAGCCGATGAGCGGGGTGGAGCCGAGCTCGGCGGTGAGCGCCTTGATGGCCTCGGTGACGTAGGGGACGTCGCCGGGCTCCAGGGGGCGCAGCGCGTCGAGGCCCTTGGCGTCGCGGATGGGGTCGGCGACGACGGGCCCGACGCCCGGCTTGATGTCGAGGTCGATGCCGATGGCCTTGAGCGGCACGACGATGTCGCTGAAGAAGATGGCCGCGTCGACGCCGTAGCGGCGGACGGGCTGCATGGTGATCTCGACGATCAGCTCGGGGGTGGCGCACGCCGTCAGCATGGGCACGCCCTCGCGGACCTTGTGATATTCCGGCAGCGCACGTCCGGCCTGGCGCATGTACCAGACGGGGGTGTGCGGGACGGGCTGGCGGCGGCAGGCGCGCAGGAAGGCTGACTCGGCGAGGTTCACCTCACCAGGGTGCCATGTGGGGAGCGCGGTCAGGACACGGGTCCGAGGTGTCGGAAAAAGATGCATTGGACACCCCAAATCATGATCAGATAGCCAGATGAAGGTTTACCGGTCTGCTCGGCATCGGCATCCCCCACGGGTCCACCACACCCCATGCCCGCCCAGAGAGCCGGTCTCGACTGGGCCAAATGTTCCCCAAGCCACCGCGCGGCACCGATTCATCGACCACTTTCAGGACACGCCGAGCGCGTTGCGGGGAATTGTCAGCCGCTCATGCCAACGTCGGAGCCACGACCCGAAGAAAGGCCCCGGTTCGATGACTCGTGCGATGACCGCGTTGTGGAGTTCCCCAGAGCGCCGCAGTGAGCGCTGCCCGACCTGCGCCGGTGAGCGGCCGTTCGAGCAGCCGCCGTGCCTCGACGGGCACGAGCCCGGCCAGTGCCCCGAGTGGGCCTGCGTCGAGTGTGGTCACGCCCTCGTCTTCGGCGCCGCTGAGACCATCCGCCCGGTTCGCCAGCTGGTTACGGCAGCGGCTTGATCACGAAGGATGAGCACCCCCGTGGTCCCCTTCCGCCCGTCTTCGACCTACGCTTCGGCTATGACGCTCGGTGACCAGCCGCCGCCTCCCGCCGTGTTCGCACGGGCCGCGGAGAGCATGCGGCTGGCCGGGGTGCGGCCGGAGATCGAGCTCGAGGACCTGCCCGCTCCCCAGCGGCTGGCCCCCTACTCGGCGGCCATCGGCGCGTCGGTCTACCGCGACGACGACGAGCTGGCGGTCGGCCGGCTGATCCTCCTCTACGACCCCGACGGCCAGCGCGGCTGGGAGGGGCCGTTCCGGCTGGTGGCCTACGTCAGGGCCGACATGGAGCCGGAGATCACCTCCGACCCGCTGCTCGGGCCGGTCGCGTGGAGCTGGCTGACCGAGGCGCTCGACGCCCACCAAGCCGACTACTCCGCCGCCGGCGGTACCGTGACTAGAGCCGTGTCCGAGGGGTTCGGCAACAAGGCCGACGATCCGGTCACGACCGAGCTGGAGTTGCGGGCGTCCTGGTCACCCGCGCAGGAAGATCTGTCCGGCCATGTCGCCGCTTGGTGTGATCTGATGTGTCTGGCTGCGGGCATCCCGCCGCTCCCGCCCGACGTGGCCGCCCTGCCCCGTCGACGTGATGATCCGGAGAGTGACCGAACGAAGTGAGGGCACCAGTCAACACAGCACCTACGTCATGAGGTCGGTGAACTCATGACAGAAGAACGCACCGTGGAGCCGCTGCTGGAGCCGCGGGAAGGCATCCCTCCCGTCGTCGCCGACGCGGCCGGGCTGGCCGAGGTGGTGGAGAGGTTCGCGGCGGGCAGCGGCCCCGTCGCCGTCGACGCCGAGCGCGCATCAGGCTACCGCTACGGCAACCGCGCCTACCTCGTGCAGCTGCGCAGGGCGGGCGCGGGCACCGCGCTGATCGACCCGATCGGCTGCCCCGACCTGTCCGCGCTCGACGAGGCCGTGTCCGGGGCCGAGATCGTGCTGCACGCCGCCTCGCAGGACCTGCCGTGCCTGCTGGAGGTCGGGTTCAGGCCGCGGACGATGTTCGACACCGAGCTGGCCGGCCGGCTGCTCGGCTATGAACGGGTGGGCCTCGGCACGATGGTCGAGACCGTGCTCGGCCTGCGGCTGGAGAAGGGCCATTCGGCGGCCGACTGGTCCACCAGGCCGCTGCCCGAAGACTGGCTGCGGTACGCCGCGCTCGACGTGGAGGTCCTCGTCGAGCTGCGCGACGTGCTGCACCAGGAGCTGGCCGAGACGAAGAAGCTGGAGTGGGCGCGCGAGGAGTTCGCCGCCGTGCTCAACACCCCGCCGCCGGCGCCGCGCGCCGATCCCTGGCGCCGTACGTCGGGGATCCACAAGGTGCGCAACGTGCGGGCGCTGGCGATCGTGCGCGAGCTGTGGACCATGCGCGACCGCATCGCCCGTGAGGCGGATCTGGCGCCCGGACGGGTGCTGCCGGACGCGGCGATCGTGACGGCGGCGCTTGAGGGCCCGCGCACGAAGAAGGCGTTGACCGAAATTTCGGCATTCACCGGGCGCAGTGCCCGCCGGCACATGAGCGACTGGCTCGCCGCGGTCGCCCGCGCCCGCAACCTGCCCGACAGCCAGCTCCCCCAGCCCAGCACCCCGGGCGACGGCCCGCCGCCGCCCAACCGCTGGGCCGACCGCGACCCGGCCGCCGCCAAGCGGCTGGCCGCCGCCAGGGCCGTGGTCACCGCGCTGGCCGACGAGCACCACATGCCCACGGAGAACCTGCTGCAGCCCGACGCCGTACGCAGGCTCACGTGGGAGCCGCCCGACGTCATCACCGACGAGAGCGTGACCGAGCGGCTGCGCGGGCTCGGGGCCCGCGAGTGGCAGCTCTCCCTCACCGCCCACCCCATCGCCAAGGCCCTGGCCCGGCTGGAGACCCGCGGCGAGGCATAGCCCCGGCCCCCGGGTGGCGAACCCCACCCGGGCCCGAGGCCCCTCCCCACCCGAGCCCGAGGCCCCTCCCCACCCGAGCCCGAGGCCCCTCCCCACCCGAGCCCGAGGCCCGTCCCCACCCGGGCCAACGCCCGGAACTTATCCGAGCCCAGAGGCCGCCACGCCGTGGCCCGATTCGGGCCTTCGGCCTGCCGTGACCGGGGATCATCCGGGCGCAGGGGGCGGCGCGGCGGGGCCGGGGCTCTTGACGCCCTTGGTGGGACGGCCTTACCGTTCGGGAAAGCGCTTTCCACCTGTTGTGCCTGAAGGGATCCTCATGAGCGTGCGCACCATCGGCGTCGTGATGAACGGCGTCACCGGACGGATGGGTTACCGCCAGCACCTGGTCCGTTCCGTCCTGGCCATCAACGAGCAGGGCGGCGTCACGCTCTCTGACGGCTCCAGGGTCGCCCTCAAGCCCGTCCTGGTCGGCCGTAATGCCGACAAGCTTGCAGATATAGCTACGAAGCACGATATTTCGGATTTCACCACTGACCTCGACGCCGCACTCGCCGACGACGCCAACCTCATCTACTTCGACGCCCAGGTCACCAGCGCCCGCGTCAAGGCCGTGCTGAAGGCCGTCGAGGCCGGCAAGCACATCTACGCCGAGAAGCCCACCGCCGAGTCGACCCAGGAGGCGCTCGCGCTGGCCGAGGCCGCCGCCGCGAAGGGCGTCAAGAACGGCGTCGTCCAGGACAAGCTCTTCCTGCCCGGCCTGCTCAAGCTGAAGCGGCTGATCGACGGAGGCTTCTTCGGCCGCATCCTGTCGGTGCGGGGCGAGTTCGGTTACTGGGTGTTCGAGGGCGACTGGCAGGAGGCGCAGCGCCCGTCCTGGAACTACCGCTCCGAGGACGGCGGCGGCATCGTGCTCGACATGTTCCCGCACTGGCACTACGTCATGGAGAACCTGTTCGGCCGGGTGCAGTCGGTCTATGCGCGGGCGGTCACGCACATCCCCTCGCGCGTGGACGAGCAGGGCAACGCCTACCAGGCGACCGCCGACGACGCCGCGTACGGGATCTTCGAGCTGGAGGGCGGCATCGTCGCGCAGATCAACTCCTCCTGGGCGGTCAGGGTGAACCGGGACGAGCTGGTCGAGTTCCAGGTGGACGGCACGCACGGCAGCGCCGTCGCGGGCCTGCGCAACTGCCGCGTCCAGCACCGCTCGGCCACGCCCAAGCCGGTCTGGAACCCCGACCTGCCCGCCACCGCGCGCTTCCGCGACGGCTGGCAGGAGGTGCCGGACAACGCCGAGTTCGACAACGGGTTCAAGGTGCAGTGGGAGCGGTTCATCCGGCACGTGCTGGAGGACGCGCCCTTCCCGAACGACTTCGCCTCGGGCGCGAGGGGCGTGCAGCTGGCCGAGCTGGGGCTGCGTTCCAACGCCGAGGGCCGCAGGATCGAGGTGCCGCAGCTGTGAGGATCGAACTTCCCGGATTCGGGTCCTATCCCCTGCGCGAGCAGGCGACCTGGCCGGTCGAGAGCGCGCCGGCGCGCGGGCGCATCGCCTACGCCGCCGCGCACGTCGTCGCCGACCCCCTCGGTGACAACACGCCGGGCTCACCGGCCGCCGTGGACTGGGACGCGACCCTGCGCTTCCGCCGCCATCTGTGGTCGCACGGGCTGCGGGTGGCCGACGCCATGGACACCGCGCAGCGCAACATGGGTCTCGACTGGGCCGCGACCCAGCAGCTGATCAGGCGCAGCGCCGCCGAGGCCCGCGCGTTCGGCGATCCGGCCACGCTCGTCTCGTGCGGGGCGGGCACCGACCACGCGCCGGGCGCCGCCGACCTCGACGCGATCACGCAGGCGTACGCCGAGCAGATCGAGACCGTGCAGTCGGCGGGCGCGGGCGTGATCATCATGGCCTCCCGCCAGCTCGCCGCGGTCGCCTCGGGCCCGCAGGACTACCACAGGGTGTACGGCAAGCTGTTCGGCCTGGCCGGCCGTCCGGTGATCCTGCACTGGCTGGGCGAGATGTTCGACCCGAACCTGGCCGGCTACTGGGGCTCGCCCGACGTGGACGCGGCCACGAACTCGTTCCTGGAGCTGATCCACGCGCACGCCGGGCAGGTGGACGGCGTGAAGGTGTCGCTGCTGGACGAGGACCACGAGGTGCGGTTGCGCGCCGAGCTTCCCGAGGGCGTCAAGCTCTACACCGGCGACGACTTCAACTACCCGTCGCTGATCAAGAGCGGCTCCCACGCGCTGCTCGGCATCTTCGACGCGATCGCCCCGGCCGCCGCGGCGGCGCTGCGCACCCTGGACGCCGCCGAGTCGGCCGATGACGCGGCCGAGCGGGAGCGGCTGCTGACGGCGTACGACGAGATCCTGGCCCCGACCGTCACCCTGTCGCGCAAGATCTTCGAGGCGCCGACCTACCACTACAAGACCGGCATCGTCTTCCTGGCCTGGCTGAACGGCCACCAGGACGCGTTCGCCATGGTGAACGGCGCTCAGTCGGCGCGCTCGCTGCTGCACCTGTCGGAGGTGTTCCGCCTGGCCGACCAGGCGGGGCTGCTGGCCGACCAGGAGCTGGCCGTGCGCCGGATGCGGGCGCTGCTGGCGGTGAACGGCCTGTGAGCCTGTCGCTGAACCAGTGGACGACCCGGCGCTGGTCGCTGGCCGAGGCGGTGGACGGCTGCGTCCGTCACGGCCTGGAGGCGATCGGGCTGTGGCGGGAGAAGGTCGAGGAGCAGGGCCTCGCGGAGAGCGTCAAGCTGGTCCGCGCGGCCGGACTGCGCGTGTCGTCGCTGTGCCGGGGCGGCTTCCTGACCGCGGGCGGCCTGCCCGGCGAGGAGGGCAGGACGGCCTTCGCCCGCGCCCTGGACGACAACCGGCGGGCCATCGACGAGGCGGCCGAGCTGGAGGCATCCTGCCTGGTGATGGTCGTGGGCGGCCTGCCGGGCGTGCGACCGGGTGAGGCGCTGCCCGAGGGCTTCACTCGTGACCTGGCCGGCGCCCGGGAGCGGGTGGCCGAGGCGCTGGCGGAGCTGGCCCCGTATGCGGGCGAGCGCGGCGTCAAGCTGGCGCTGGAGCCGCTGCACCCGATCTACTGCCCCGACCGGGCGGTGCTGTCCACGCTCGGCCAGGCGCTGGAGCTGAGCCTGCCCTACCCCGAGGAGCAGGTCGGGGTGGTCGTGGACACCTTCCACGTCTGGTGGGACCCGCGCCTGGCGGAGGACGTCGCGCGGGCGGGCAGCAGGATCGCGAGCTACCAGGTGTGCGACTACCTGCATCCGCTGCCGGCGGACGTGCTGCTCGGGCGGGGGATGATGGGCGACGGCGTGATCGACTTCCCGCCGATCACGCGCGCCGTCCATGCCGCCGGGTACGCGGGCGACGTCGAGGTCGAGATCTTCAACGCCGACGTCTGGGCCGCCGATCCCGATGAGGTGGTGGCCACGATGAAGGCCCGCTACGAGGAGCTGGTGCTCGCCTGACGGTCAGGAGAGCGTGACGGTGCCGGCGGCGCCGTTCACCGTGATCTCCTGGCCGCTGCCGACGCGGTGGGTGGCGTCGGGAACGCCGACGACGGCGGGGATGCCGTACTCCCTGGCCACCACCGCGCCGTGCGACATGGCGCCGCCCATCTCCATCACCAGCCCGCCCGCCGTCAGGAACAGCGGCGTCCAGCCGGGGTCGGTGGAGGGGCAGACGAGGATCTCACCCGGCTCCAGGTGGGCGCCGTGCGGGTCGAGGACGACGCGGGCGGTGCCGGTGACCGTGCCGGGCGAGGCGGGCGTGCCGGTGAGCGCGCCGGGGTCGGCGGTGGCGGCGGCGAGCGCCTCAGGCTCGGTGCCGTCGGAGAGCAGCACCCTGGGCACGTGCCTGCGGCGCCGCTCCCGCTCGTGCGTCGCCCGCCGCTCGGCCACCAGCTCCCGCAGGTCGCCGCCCTTCAGCGCGTCCCTGGTCTCGCGCAGGTCGAGGAAGAACACGTCGTCGGCCCGGTCGAGCACGCCCAGGCCCACGAGGTGCTCTCCCACCACGAACAGACTGCGCCGGACCGCCGCGAGCGTCTTGACCAGGTAGAACTTGGGCAGTTCGCGCAGCCCGGCGTAGTGGCGGGTGCGGCCGAGCGCCCACCGCACGAAGGGGGCGCGCCACCGCGCGCGACGTCCGGCCCGCGCGGCCAGCTCGCCGATCCTCCGCTTCGCCTCCCGCGTGCCCTTCTCGAACAGCTCGGCCGGGGTGAGCCCGCCGTCCATGCGCAGGTAGTTGGCCAGCACGCCGAGGAGGTGGCCGGGCTCCTCGGACCAGCGCGGCACGCCGACGTCGATCTCGGCGACGCCGCGGTGACCGTATCTGGCGAGGAACGCGGTGACCTCGCGCTGGGCGACCGGCGGCAGCTCGCCCGCCTGGAAGCGGCGGACCAGCTCGGAGACCGGCAGCTCGCGGAACGGCTCAGGCTCGACGCGGGTGGCGAGGTGCCACAGCTCCAGGTCCATCTCGGTGGTCGGGTTGTGGGGCACGCTGCGCAGGACGTCGCTCATCTGCTCCAGCGGGACACCCGACAGCCGGGCCGACAGCGCGTAGAGGGCGTAGCCGGTGATCGCGGTCGGCATGGTCCTGATGATCAGCGGGAACAGCCGGGCGAGCACGTGCTGGGCGTGGTCGAGGCGCTGGGCGGGGGTGGCGGAGGCGGGCACGTGCAGGCGCCGGTCCAGCTCGGCGCCGATCGCCACGCTGTGGGCCAGGGCCCGGCGCGGGCTGGTCAGCGCCACCCAGAAGCGCACGGGCAGCCGCAGGTTGGCGGCGAAGCGCAGGAACCTCCGCAGGAACGGCCGCACGGAGCCGCGTGCGGGCGCCAGTCGCGGGTCCTCGAACAGGCCCTGCATGATGCTCACGGCCCTGGCCTCGCCGAGCGTCAGCGCGCGCGGCAGGATGGCGCGGCCCGGCCTGCTGCGTACGGCGGCGGTGATGTCGAGCCAGGCCCGCCCGCCCGACACCGCCATGAACCCCGCGCCGTCGAGCGGGTCGGCGGGCGCGTTCCCGGCCAGCCCGGCCCCGCCCGCGCTGATCAGCCGGAACGCCGCCACGCCCATCGGCGTCAGCGGCCCCATGACGCCCTGCACGACGTTGACCGACAGGTAGACCCGCAGCCCCGGCCGCGTGGTCTCGGGCAGGGGGTAAAGCGTGGTGATGGGCCTGGCCTGGGTGAGCCAGAGCGTGCCGGCGGCGTCGATGGCCCACTCGGTGTCCTGAGGAGCGCCGTAGTGGTCCTCGACGCGGGCGCCGAGACCGGCCAGGCGGCGTACCTCGTCGTCGGTCAGGCACAGCTCGCCCTGAGCGGTCTCGACACGTTCCGTGCCGCCGCCCGGCACCGGCCGGATGGCCAGCGCCTTGTCCCCGGCGCTGCGTTCGAGGACGCGGCCGTCGCGGAAACGGAAGCGGTCGGGGTTGACCGCGCCGGAGACCACCGCCTCGCCGAGCCCGGGGCTCGCGTCGATGACGATCTCGCGCCGCCGCCCGGTGACGGGGTCGGCGGTGAACATCACGCCCGCCACGCGGGCGTCCACCATCTCCTGGACGACCACCGCGAGCCGGACTGCGGCGTGGTCGATGCCGTTGGACTCGCGGTAGGAGACCGCGCGGTCGGTCCACAGCGAGGCCCAGCAGCGGCGTACGGCCGTTAAGAGCGCCTCCTCCCCCACCACGTTGAGGAAGGTGTCCTGCTGGCCGGCGAAGCTGGCGAACGGCAGGTCCTCGGCGGTGGCGGAGGAGCGCACCGCCACCGGCACGTCGTCCCCGAGCTCCCGGTACGCCCCCGCGATCGCCGCCCGCACGTCCTCCGGCATCGGCGCCTCCAGCAGGTGCCGCCTGGCCCGCTCGGCCGGCGCGGGGCCGCCGGTGTCGAGCCCTTCCGCGACCCGCCGGTACGCCTCCGTCGTGAGCACCCACCCGGGCGGCACCGGCAGGCCCGCCCCGGTCAGCTCGCCCAGGTTGGCCGCCTTGCCGCCCACCTCGGCGAGCATCCCCGTGTCGATCTCGGCGAAGCTCAGGATCGTCTTCATCGCGTGTCCCCCTGCCGTCCGGCGTCCTGCTCCCAGTGTCACGCTTTCCCGGCAAGAATTCAACACGCGATGAATCTAGATCTCCAAGGGGGCCCCGTCCAGGTTCCAGGAGGGGTCCACCGGCACGCCCAGCGCGCCCAGCGCCGTCGGGGCCACGTCCACCAGCCGGGGCGCGCCGAGGGCGCGTCCGCCCAGGTCGTGGCCCAGCCGGTTGAGCACCACGAAGACCGTGCGCTCCTCATCGGAGGTGCCGCCGTGGCCGCCCGCGTCCACGTGACCGTGGTCGGTGGTGACCAGCACCGTCCAGCTCTCGGAGGCGTAGGAGGGGCGGGCGCGGATCGTGTCGAGCAGCCGGCCGAGCTGGGCGTCCTGGGTGTGCAGGGCGGCGGCGTACTCGGGGCAGTGGGGGCCGAGCGCGTGGGCGACCTCGTCGGTGTCGCCGAGGTAGACGAAGACGGCGCCCGGGTCGCCGTCCGCCAGGTGGCGTACGGCCGCCGCGGTCACCTGGGCGTCGGCCGCCGACCAGCCGACGGTGTAGCCGTCGAGCACGAAGCGGTGGCCGATCGCGGGGCCGAACGCGCCGTGCTCGGCGAGCGCGTCCCAGGAGAAGAAGGCGGCGGTGGCCAGGCCGGGGCGGGCAAGGGCGGCACGCGTCAAGAAGTCCGGATATTTCAGGAAACGGGGGTCTGTGAACGCGTTGTCCACGACGCCGTGCTTGTCCGGCCAGACGCCGGTGGCGATCGACGACCAGCCAGGCCCCGAGTCCGTACGCGACGCGATCACCCGCCCGGCCTCCACCGGCTCGGGACTCTTGGGGACGACCTCGCCGGGCGACTCCGTACGCGGCGTGCCGGCCTCGCCGTACGGGAGCTTGCTGGTGCCGTACGCACCGGAGGACATCAGGCCGGTCAGGACGGGGGCGCCGAGCGCGACCAGCCGGTCGTAGCGGAGCCCGTCCATACCGACGACGAGCACCTTGTTGTTCAGAGCGGACATGCCCCCAACTCAACACCACCGACATGCCCGGCATGCCACCGGAAGGCGGTCAGGAGGAGAAGCGGCGCACCCAGCCGGCCGCGCCCGGCAGGATCTCCTCGACCGGCGCCACCTGCGGATACCAGGTGCGCTCCCACTCCAGCGACACCCACCCGTCGTAGCCGGCCGCGCGCAGCAGCTCACCCGCCTCCTCCAGCGGCACCGTGCCCGTGCCCATGGGCACCGGGGTCGTGTCCTGCTCGGAGACCGCGTCCTTGACCTGCACGTATGCGAGGTGGGGGCCCAGTTCGGCCAGCGTGCGGGCGGGCGGCTCGCCGTGCCGCCACGGGTGCAGCAGGTCCCAGATCGCGCCGGTCGTGCCGGGGCAGGCCGCCTCGGCGAGCAGCGCGGCCACGGCGGCGCCGGTCGCCATCGCGTCGTGCGTCTCGACCAGCACGCGGCGGCCCAGCTCGGCGGCCGTACCGGAGACCGCCTTGAGCCGGCGGGCGCCCACGGACGGGTCGCCGCCGCGCGGGAACACCCGCACGCCGGGCGCGCCGAGATCGGCGGCGAGGCGCAGGTCGGCGAGGAGCGCCTCGATCGCCGGCTCGTCCGGCCCCGGCTCGCAGATGCCGACATAACCGGCGAGCGCGGAGATCTCCAGACCCGCCGCCTCGATCCGCTCCCGTACGGACGCCCGCTCCCGCGCGTCCAGCCCCGCGTGCACCCCGGTGTCGGGATGCAGCCGCAGCTCCAGCCCCTGGCACCCATGCCCCGCGGCGATCTCGATCGCCCGGTCGAGGTCCTCGCCCGGCATGCCCAGCGTGCTGACCGCCAGCCTCACGGCATCCTCCTGACGCTCTCGCGGAGCACGACCTCGCCGGCGACCTCCTCGACCACCACCGGGTCGGTCTCGTTGAGCGCCAGTTCGAGTGCGCGTGCCCCCATGTCCTGCAACGGCAGCCGTACGGTGGACAGCGCGGGCACGTGATCACGCAGTGTCACGATGTCGTCGAACCCGGCCACCGACACGTCCTCGGGCACCCGCACCCCCCGCTCCCTGCAGGCCGCGAGCGCGCCCACCGCCATCACGTCGTTGACCGCGAACACGCAGGTGGCGTCGCCGACCTGCTGAGCCGCGGTGTAGCCGCCGTCGCGGTCGAAGGGCCCGTGGATGATCTGCGGCGCGGGCAGCCCCAGCTCGGCGAGCGCCGCGGCGAACCCGGCGCTGCGGTCGGCGGCGGTCACCAGGTGCGGCGGCCCGGCCAGCACCGCGAACCTGGTGTGGCCCAGCCCCGCCAGCGCCCTGGCGAGCTCGGCGGCGCCCTGCCGGTTGGCGGGCGCGACGGTGTCGACGCCGAGGAGGTCCTGTCCGACGCAGGCCGCCCGGCCGCCGCCCGCCTGGTAGCGGGCCAGCTCGTCGCGCAGCCGGCCGGTGACGGCGGGGTCGGCGACCCGGGAGCCGACGAGCAGCACGGCGCGCACCCGCTGGGCGTGCAGTGTGGAGAGGTAGGCGATCTCCTGCTCGGGGTCGCGGTGGGTGGTGCCCACCATGACCAGCAGGCCGTGGGTGGCCGCCGCGCGCATCGCGCCGTCGGCCAGGGCCGCGAAGTAGGGGTCGGTCAGGTCGTGCACGACGATGCCGATGACGTTGCTCGCCCCTCTGGCCAGTGTCTGGGCGGCGATGTTGGCCCGGTAGCCGAGCTCGTCCGCGGCCCGCTCGACGCGTGCCCGGAGTGTCGCGCCCACCTGGCGGGTGCTGCCGTTGAGCACCCGCGAGGCGGTCGCGAGCGAGACGCCCGCCTGCTTGGCGACGTCCTCAAGCGTGACCACGAGACCTCCCGGTAAGCGGTTTCCCTAGCTGCCTGGCCGGCACCTGGACCCGCATACTGCCATGTCCTGGGCCGGCGGCAACAGGATGCCCCACCGGGAAGGCGGCTCTCCACTCCGGCTCTTGAAGCGCCCTGGAGCCTCCGGGCCCGCCCTCCGGGAGGAGGCGGGCGGGCAGATCAGAACCAGGGGAAGAGGATGTCGAGCAGGCCGCCGCCCTTGTCCTCCTGCACCGGCGCCTGGGTCGCCGACTCCACCGGGTTGTCGGAGGTCGACTCCTGCGCGTTGTCCTGCTGCTGGGAGCTGGAGTCGTTCCTGTTCGCGGTCGTGTTGTCGTCGATGCGCGACGGGCCGTCGTCCGACTGACGCTCGGGCTCGCGGGTGGGCCGCTCGGTCTTCTCCTGAGCGTCCTGCTCCCCGCGCTGCGCCCTGGTCGGGGTGTCCGACGGCTCCCGGGTCGGCCGCTCGCGCGTCTGCTGCTGGGCGGGCGGGTTGCTCGCGGTGGGCCGGTTCGGCTGGCCGGCCGTGTCGCCCGTGTCGCCGGTGTCAGCGGTGTCGGTGGTGTCGCCGGTGTCGTCGGTCGCCTCGTCCGTGGGCTCGGTCTCCTCCGCGACCGGCGCCTCCTCCTCTTCCTCGGGGGCGGTGTCGGTCGGCGAGGACACCTCGCCGGCGCTGGCGCAGGAGGCGCCCGCGCACGGGTCGTCGGAGGAGGTGCCGGTGAGCATCCAGCCGGCGCCGACGCCGAGCAGCACCACCGCGGCCGCCGCGACCAGCAGCAGCCTGGTACGGCGGCGCACCTCGCCCTCGCCGTCACCGGAGTGCCCGTCGTAGGAGCCGCGCGAGCTCCTGGGCTCCCGGGGCTCGCGGGCGTCGTCGGAGTCGTCGGTCCAGCCGGAGCCGAGGAAGCCGCGCTTGGGCCGGTCGTCGTCGGCGTCGTCGTCGCGCGTGGGGTCGTAGCCGCGATCGAGCGGCAGGTACGCGTTGTCGTCCTCGATCGCGTGCGGTCCGCTGTAGTCGTCCACGCGGTTGTAGTCGTCCGCGCGGTGCGGCCCGCTGTAGCCGTCGATGGGCTGCGGTCCGCTGAAGTCGTCGGCGGCCAGGTCGTACGGTCCGCTCGGCCCGCCGAAGTCACGCCCGCCGAGCACGTCGTCCGCCGCGCCGTAGCCGGCGTAGTCACGCGAGCCCGCGTCGCGGTCGTCCTGGTCGTAGCCGGCGTAGTCACGAGAGCCCGCGTCGCGGCCGTCCTGGTCGTAGCCGCTCAGCACATCGTTGCCCCCGCCGAGCACGTCGTGCCGGTCACCGCCGGAGCCGAGCACGTCGTGCCGGTCACCGCCGGAGCCGAGCACGTCGTGCGAGTCGTCCAGCACGTCGCGCGGCGGGTCGTCGAGCACGTCACGTCTGCTCGGGTCCGGCAGGATGTAGGTCTCGTTGCCGCTGACCTGGATGGCGGGCTGCTCGTCGGTGTCATCGGTGCTCCACCGCGGAGACAGCACGTCACCCGTCATCAACTCCGGGTTCAACGACCTACCCTGCCCATCGTCGTACGGCCTGTCGTTCTCGTCGCGCGCCACGGGGAACCTCTCTAGTGCGTATTCGGACCGCGCCCCTTCCTACCACTACTTGTCCGGATATTTCACTTGTTTCGCTAAAACTACTCTCCGTAACATTCGCCCCAAAGGTGTTTCTGCGTCCCACTGCGCGGGTATGGCGATCTGATCGTCCGGCCAATCCCCGTTCCCCGCCGATCGTTCGGAACGAGCTCAAAGGCAGGGATTCGTACTGGTGTCGACGACCTTGTCCTTGAGCGAGTCGGGAATCGCCGACAGCACGCGGACCCCCGGCCAGTCCTTGCCGATGACCAGCTGGACGACCGGCCCCTTAGGCATCTTGGCCGGCGGCGTCTTGGCGGTGTACGGCTGCGAGACCGTCGCCTTGACCTTGCCCTGCACGGGCGTGCGCTTGTCCTTCGACAGCCGGGCCGCCACCGCGTCACCGTAGGCCGGGCCGTCGGCGGCGTCCTTCTTGGCGTACCTGATGGTGGTGGTCGGGGTGGGGGCGGCGTTGCCGACCTGCGTCACCACGAACCCCTGAGCGGCGAGCGCGTCGGCCACCTGCAGCGCCTTGCCCTCCTCGCCGGTGGCGTTGAGCACCTGCAGCCGCACCTGCTCGCGCTTGACCTCGGGCGCGGCGGACTTGCCCGGCGTGGGCGCCTTGGTGACCTCGACGTCGTTGCGCACGCTCTCGAAGAAGTCGCGGGCGGCCGGCTCGGCGAACTGCACGCGGTTCTTGTCCTGCGGCCACGGCTCCGTCGGCACAGTGATGCCCTTGAGCTCCTTGGCCGTCATGCCGCGCACGCTGTTGGCGATCTCCAGCATGCGCTCAAGGGTGAGCCCCTCGTCCACGGTCACGGACTTGGTGGCGGCGCGCAGGAAGTCGTTGAGCCCGGCTGGGTCGGTGAGCAGGCCGCCGTCGGTGATCTTCTTCATGACCTGCTGCAGGAACACCTGCTGGCGCTGGATGCGGCTCAGGTCGCTGCCGTCGCCGAGCGCGTAGCGGGTCCGTACGTACCCCAGCGCCTGCTCGCCCTTCACCACGTGCTTGCCGGCGCCGAGCACCAGCTTGGCCTTGGGGTCGTTGACCGGCTTGGGCAGGCAGATCTCGATGCCGCCGATGGCGTCCACGATGCCCTTGAAGCCGGTGAAGTCGACCTTCACGAAGTGGTTGATCTTGATGTTGGTGAGGGACTCGAGGGTCCGCGCCGTGCACTCGATGCCGCCCTCGTTGAAGGCGGCGTTGATCTGCTTGATCCCGGCCGGCAGCACGCCGCCGTTGCGTCCCTGGCATTCCGGGACCAGCACCATGGAGTCGCGCGGGAAGCTGATCATGGTGGCGTTGTCCCGGTTCGGGGAGATGTGCAGCAGCATGATCGTGTCGGTGCGCTCGCCGAGGTGCTGCGACTGGGGACCGTACTTCTTGTTGTCGCCCTCGCGCGAGTCGGAGCCCACCAGCAGCACGTTGAGCGCGCCGGTCTCGGGCGGGCGGCTCTTGCCCACGTTGAAGGGCCGGCGGTCGATGCCGCTGTCGAGGTAGCGGTAATAGGCGTAGCCGCCGATCGTGGCGATCACCAGCACGAGGGTCAGCGCCACGCTGACCCAGCCGAGTGGAGTGAGCGGGTTCTTGCGGGGCTGCGACCTGCGCCTTTCGCCCGATGGCGGGGGCGGCGGCGAGGGCGGGGGCGGGGGCGGGGGCGGGGGCGGCGGCGCCGACCGCCGCCCCAGGACCCCCGCCTACGGCCGGTACCGCCTGCCGGTAAGCCCTACCCGCCGTGTC
>NZ_JBEXLH010000057.1:0-55350 GCF_040609855.1 Nonomuraea sp. NPDC004580
CCGCTGCCTCAAACGCTACATCGCCCGCGAGCTCTACCAGATCATCACCAGAACCGATCATGAAACCAGCGCTTGACATCAATAGGAGCATCCCCCACCCGCCCAGGCACCGGGCATACCGCCCGGGGTGTACGGCGGGCCGGCGGCGGATCGGCCGGCGCCTTCGCGCCAGCCCCAGGGCGGCCTGCCCCTGACGGCCGTACCGGAGCCTGGATGCCTGCCCCGCGAGCCCGCCCAGCCAGCCCCACCAGGCCCGCGTGAGGCCGTCGCCGTCATGCATGGTGGTGGGCCGCCCCTTCGGCGGCCCACCAGGCATAGGTCAGGATGTCAGTCGTTGGCGTGCAGGGCCGCGTTGAGCTCGACCTTGCCGCCCTGGCGCGGCAGCGCCTCCACCGCGCCCGTCTGCGAGTTGCGCCGCAGCAGGATGCCGTTGGAGCCCGACAGCTCGGCCGCCTTCACCACGGTGCCGTCGGGCAGGGTCACCCGCGTGCCCGCCGTGACGTAGAGGCCGGCCTCCACCACGCAGTCGTCGCCCAGCGAGATGCCGAGCCCGGCGTTCGCGCCCAGCAGGCAGCGCTCACCGATCGAGATGACCTGCTTGCCGCCGCCCGACAGCGTCCCCATGATCGAGGCGCCGCCGCCCACGTCGGAGCCGTCACCGACCACCACGCCGGCCGACACCCGGCCCTCGATCATCGACGCGCCCAGCGTGCCGGCGTTGAAGTTCACGAAGCCCTCGTGCATCACCGTCGTGCCGGACGCCAGATGCGCACCCAGCCGCACCCGGTCGGCGTCGGCGATGCGCACCCCGGAAGGCAGCACGTAGTCGACCATCCGCGGGAATTTGTCCACGCCGTACACCGTCACCGGCCCCCGCCCGCGCAACCGCAGCCGCGTCCGCTCGAAGTCCGCCACCGGACACGGCCCGAAGTTGGTCCACACCACGTTCGCCAGCAGACCGAACACGCCGTCGAGGTTCACCCCATGAGGGCGCACCAGGCGCGCGGACAGCAGATGCAGGCGCAGGTAGACGTCGTGCGCGTCGGCCGGCGGCTCGGAGAGCTTGGCGATGCCGGTGCGCACCGCCACCACCTCCACGCCGCGCGCCGCGTCGGGGCCGGTCAGCTCGGCCAGCTCCCCGGCCTCATCGCCGGACAGCCGCCGCGTCCCCGCGGCCGGCGCGTCGCCCAGCTCGGGAGCGGGAAACCAGGTGTCGAGTACGGTGCCGTCAGCGGCGATGGTCGCCAGGCCGGTGCCGAAGGCACCGATCGAGGTCGGGTCGATAGCAGTCACGGGCCCAAAAATACCGTTCTCGAGCTCAGCCCAGAGCGCCCAGGTCGGCCGACAGCCAATGTTCGGGCCGCATCCTGAACGTCACCAGCACATTGAGATCGGAACCCTGCACATATCCCGACACGGCGTCGGGGGGCAGATAACGGGAGGAGATGCGGGTCAGATCCTCCAGCGTCGTCGGCCCCGACCGCACCACAGGCCCCTCCACCGACACGTACCGGTAGGTCGGGCTCGACCGCTGCACCAGCAGCGAGAACCGCCCCGCCTTCGCGATCAGCCTGGCCTTGATCGAGTCGCCGTCGGTCAGGAACCTGACCTCGCCGCCCGGAAGGTAGTCGTACCAGACGGGCACCGTCAGCGGCCCCCGCCCGTCACCCGACTCGACAGCCAGGCTCGCGATGTGCGGCTCCGCCAGGAACGCCTCCCGATCCGCCAGGCTCAACGGCATCCCACCCCACCCCCGTGTCTCATCGATCGTGCAACGGCTATTCCCGCTGGGCGGGATCCCGAAAAGTCCCGACCCCACCATCCTTCACCCTTCCCTCCCTGACGCCTCCCACCCCACCAGCCCCACAGGAACGATCAGTATTTGGGCCCGACGTACCGATCGAGCACCTCCACCGCCTCCCGCCGCGCGACCGACAGCTCGTTGCGATTGTTGAATCGCCAGGCCACGCCGAGCAGGTCGAGTGCCTGGCAGCAGAGGGCCAGGATGTCGGGGGACTCGTTCTTGAAGTGATAGCGGGGGTATTCGTACCAGCGGACGCCGCTGGGGAGCTGGCGCCGCACCCGGTTGAGGCCGCGGCAGCCGTCGGAGTGGATGAGCCCGCGCACGAACCGGCCCGGATGTGCCCGCACGATCTCCTCCTGCCAGTCGGCCAGCCTGATCTCGCGCTCGTGCTTCCTGCCCGGGCCGTGCTGCGGGAAGAGACACGGCCAGTGCAGGGAGTAGCTGGTCACCTCCGTGCATCCCGGGCGCTGTCGCCTGCCTACCTTGGAGGCCGGCATGGTGTGCGCCATCGAACGGGCGGCTTCCTCGATCAGCCCTGGCCAGGTGTCGTCGCAGAAGATAGAGAGCCGGTGCACCGACCCGACGCGCACGATGTGCCCGTCGCCGAGATAGAGGCCCAGGAGGTGGGCGTAGGCGAGGGCGTCGAGCTCACGGCCATGGCAGCGGGGACAGCCGTGACCACTCGGGAAGTCGTCGTCGCGGGCGCGGCGTGCTCCGGTGCGCCACTTCTGGACGGCTCCGATCGACACGCCGCACGACTCCGCCACCTGACGGTCGGGCAGCCCTCTGGCCGACAGGCGCAGGGCACGGTCAACGGTTTCGCGAGGATGCACACGGTCAGTGTGGCGAACGTCACCGACAGTTCCGGTGCTGCTACGGTGGCGGCTGGGAGGGCCGGGGTGCCGGAAGCGGGATTCGAACCCGCACGCCCTTGCGAGCAGACGCTTTTGAGGCGTCCATGTCTGCCATTCCATCATTCCGGCTGGTATATCCGGACTTGTCCGGATCCGTGACGTACCTTACCGCCGATGCGATCGGTCGAGGGGCGCCAGCGTGGATCTAATCTACCGGACGTCTGTACTCTTCTGCTCGTGAGTACGCAGCGGCGAGTAGTGATCGCGGAAGACGAGGCCCTGATCCGCCTCGACCTCAAGGAGATGCTCCAGGAGGACGGCTACGTCGTCGTGGGCGAGGCCGGTGACGGTGAGCAGGCGATCCGGCTGGCCGCCGAGCTGAAACCCGACCTCGTCATCCTCGACGTGAAGATGCCCGTGCTCGACGGCATCTCGGCGGCCGAGCGGATCACCGAGATGCGCATCGCCCCCTGTCTCATCCTGACCGCGTTCTCCCAGCGTGATCTGGTGGAGCGGGCCAGGGACGCGGGGGCGATGGCCTATCTGGTCAAGCCGTTCACGAAGGCGGATCTGGTGCCGGCGATCGAGATGGCGGTCAGCAGGCATGACGAGATGGTGGCGCTGGCGGCCGAGGTGTCGAGCCTGTCCGAGCGGCTGGAGACGCGCAAGCTGGTCGAGCGGGCCAAAGGTCAGTTGATGGCGCAGCACGGCTGGACGGAGCCGCAGGCGTTCCGGTGGATCCAGAAGGCGTCGATGGATCGGCGGCTGAGCATGCGTGAGGTCGCTCAGATCGTCATCGCGGACGCGGCGGACCGCTCCTGAGGCCTGAGCTCCTGAGGCCGGAGCTCTTGAGACGGGAGCTCCTGAGGCGGGCGTCGGCCGGGCTCCGGCGTTCCTGAGACGGGGTTTCCTGGTCCCGAGCGACCAGAAGGTCCGGGTCTTCCGAGCGTCCAGGAGGTCCGGGTCTTCCGCGTGTCCGGTTCCACGCGTTCCTGAAGCCGGAGCGCGCGAGGTCCCTACCGGGTGCCCGGTGGGGGTGTTCCATGTGGGTTTCGGGGTGCTTCCGGGTGGGTTTCGGCTGGGGTGAAGCGGGGCGCCCGGAAATTGGGATGTAAGGGGCTCGTGGGGTGTTTTTGGTCTGCGTCCGGAAATATCGTCGCTCAGACCTGCCTAGTGGGTCATGTCCGTAACTCTCCTGAAACAAACCATTACTATCAGTGTTTACGACATTACGAATCGGCATAAAAGTATCGGAAGAACTCCCCATTTCACCCCACAACGGGCATGCTGAGCCCGGTAAACCCAGCGAAGGCGATCGTCCCTTCGTTGAGATAGGGGGAGTCTCATCTTGATGAACCGCATTGCTCCGGCCGGCCGCGTCCTGGCGGTCGCCGCCGCGGCGAGCCTGGCACTGACGGCGTGTGGCAGTGACGGCGGCGAAACGGCCGCGCAGGAGTCCGCCGCCCCCGCGACCTCGGCGGCCTCCTCGGCGCCGGCGGCGAAGGGCGACGGCACGCTGACGCTCGGCACGGTCCTGCCCCAGACCGGTTCGCTGGCCTTCCTCGGCCCGCCCGAGTTCGCGGGCGTGGACGCGGCGGCGAAGGAGATCAACGAGGCCGGTGGGGTGCTCGGCAAGCCGATCGACGTGGTGCACACCGACTCGGGCGACACCAGCACGAACATCGCCTCGCAGTCGGTGGACAAGCTGATCGCCCAGAAGGCGGACGCCATCATCGGCGCCGCTTCCTCGTCGGTGTCGGAGTCGATCATCGACAAGATCACGGGTGCGGGCATGGTGCAGTTCTCGCCGGCCAACACCTCGGACAAGTTCACCACGATCAAGGACGACGGCCTGTACTTCCGTACGGCGCCGCCGGACAAGCTGCAGGGCCGGGTGCTCGGTGACCTGATCGCGGCCGACGGCAACGACACGGTGGGCATCCTCGCGATGCAGGACTCGTACGGCTCGGGCCTGGCCGACCAGGTGACGGCGACGGCCGAGGCGGCGGGCGCGAGCGTGGTGGAGCGGGTCGACTACGACCCGAAGGCCGCGGACTTCTCGGCCGACGTCGCCAAGATCAAGGCGAAGAACCCGAAGGCGGTCGTGCTGATCGGCTTCGAGGAGGGCGCCAAGGTCGTCGCGGAGCTGGTCAAGCAGGGCCTGACCGCGGACAAGGTGAAGTGGTACATGGTGGACGGCAACATGTCGAACACCAACTACGAGAAGATGCCGAAGGGCACGCTGAAGGGCGTCAAGGGCACGATCCCTGGCGCCGAGGCGCCGGACGCGTTCAGGGACAAGCTCAAGGAGATCAACAAGGATCTCGACGACTTCACCTACGCCGCCGAGTCGTACGACGCCGCGACCCTGATCGCCCTGGCCGCGGAGGCCGCCAAGGACGACAGCGGCCGCTCCATCGCCTCGAAGCTGGCCGAGGTCAGCAAGGGCGGCGAGAAGTGCAAGAGCTTCAAGGAGTGCGTCGAGCTGCTTAAGGCCGGCAAGGACATCGACTACGACGGCGTCAGCGGTCCCGTCGAGTTCGACGACAACGGTGACCCGCAGGTGGCCACGATCGGCGTCTACCAGTACGGGGACGACAACAAGTACCCGAGCAAGGCGATCGAGTACCGTACGGGCAACATCGCGGGCTGACCCCCCGGTTGACCGCCTCTCCCGCGTCGCGCCCGCGGGAGGGGCGGTTTTTCACTGCCGCTTTTTCACTCCCGTTTTTCACAGCCGGTCTTCACAGCCGGTTTTCACTGCTGGGGCAGTCCGCAGGTGCGGGCGGCGTACTGGATGAGGCTGTCCTGGAGGGGTTTGGGCGGTGTGACGATGACGACGCGTTCGTCGCCGCCGTCGAGGGTGACGCGTATGGGGAACAGGAACGCCTTCTTGGCCTCGGCGAAGGCGTGGGCGTCGCAGCGGCCAGGGGTGAGGCGGATCGGCAGCCGCACCTGCCGCTCCTCCGCGTCGAGCGTGCCGAGCGGCTCCGGGTGTTCGGCGATGTAGTGGGTGGTGCCGCCCATGGAGGTGAGGCGGACGACGCCGGGTCCGCGCCGGGTGACGACGAGGTCGCCGCGCATGACCGCGTCCGAGCCTGATCCGGTCTGTTTCCACTCGGGACCGAACTCAATGGTCACGGCCTGCTTGACCAGATGTTCGGAGCATTCGTCGCGCAGCAGCCTGGCCAGGAGGGGGTCGGGGTGGGGCACGGGGAAGGCGACGGCGCGCGGCGGCTCGCCGCCGGTGCCGACGCGGGCGACGACGGTGGCGGGCGCCACCTCGGGCAGGCCCGTGGGCGGGCAGTTGGCGGGGCCGTAGGTGAGGGGCAGATCGGTGCGTGCGGTCTTGCGGATGGTGGCGTCGGCGCGTTGCGGCGGCAGGGTCGTGAAGGACGCCGTGACAAGTTGGACATCAGCAAAATAAACCGGTGTTTCATGAATATTTCGGACGGCCACTTGAAGGACGTGCACCGGCTCGTCCGAACGGTATTGGGCCAGCGAGACCGTGACCCCCGGCGGCGGTGCGGCCGGCCGCGGGGAAGCCGGCGCGGCGCCGGTGCAGCCCGCCGCGAGGAGCGCCGTCACGAGGGCGGGGGTTATGCGCTTCACCAGAGGCACATTAAGCATCCTTACGCAGGTCCCGTAAGTTGAGGAGTGATTACGACTCCGCATCCAAGTGCCGACAGTTCCTCAGCGCATCTGGTTGGAGCATGCGACGATTTTGTACGTTTCCTGCATTCGATCGGGAACGCTCGGCGGTGCTGACGGATCCCGGCCTGGAATGAAGGAGACACTTCATGATCCGCATTGCTCCCGTGGGACGGGCGCTGGCTGTCGTGGCCGCCACCAGCCTGGCCCTGACAGCCTGCGGTGGTGGCGGTGACACCGCCACGCAGACTTCCGAGAGTGCCGCACCGGCCTCTTCCGCTCCCGCGGCGAAGGGCGATGGCACGCTCACCCTCGGCACGCTGCTGCCCCAGACCGGTTCGCTGGCGTTCCTCGGCCCGCCTGAGTTCGCAGGTGTCGACGCGGCGGTGAAGGAGATCAACGAGGCGGGTGGCGTGCTCGGCAAGCCCGTCACCAAGTTCGACACCGACTCCGGCGACACGACCACGAACATCGCCTCGCAGTCGGTTGACAAGCTGCTTGCCCAGAAGGCCGACGCCATCATCGGCGCCGCGTCCTCGTCGGTGTCCGAGTCGGTCATCGACAAGATCACGGGTGCGGGCGTGGTGCACTTCTCGCCGGCCAACACCTCGGACAAGTTCACCACCATCCAGGACAACGGCCTGTACTTCCGTACGGCTCCGCCGGACAAGCTGCAGGGCCGCGTCCTCGGTGACCTGATCATCTCCGACGGCAACGACACCGTCGGCATCATGGCGATGCAGGACTCGTACGGCACCGGCCTGGCCGACCAGGTCCAGAAGACCGTCACCGACGGCGGCGGCGAGGTCGTCGAGCGCGTCGACTACGACCCGAAGGCGGCCGACTTCTCGGCGGACGTCGCCAAGCTCAAGGCCAAGAACCCCAAGGGCATCGTGCTCATCGGGTTCGAGGAGACCGCCAAGGTCGTCCAGGAGCTGGTCAAGCAGGGCATGCCGGCCAGCAAGCACAAGTGGTACATGGTGGACGGCAACATGTCGAACACCAACTACGAGAAGATGCCCAAGGGCACGCTGACCGGCGTCAAGGGCACCTACCCCGGCGCCGCCGCTCCCGACGAGTTCCGTGACAAGCTGCTCGCCGTCAACCCGAAGCTCGAGGACTACACCTACGCCCCCGAGTCGTACGACGCGGCGAACCTGATCGCGCTGGCCGCCGAGGCCGCCAAGAGCGACGCCGGCGTGGACATCGCCGCGAAGCTGGCCGAGGTCAGCAAGGGCGGCGAGAAGTGCACGAACTTCAAGGAGTGCGTGGACCTGCTGAAGGCCGGCAAGGACATCGACTACGAGGGCGTCAGCGGCCCGGTCGAGTTCAACGACGCCGGTGACCCGGCCGTCGCCACGATCGGCATCTACCAGTACGGCAACAACAACAAGTACCCGGTGAAGGCGCTGGAGTACCGTACCGGCAACATCGAGGGCTGAGCACCACCCGGCACTCGTCAGAAGAGGGCCCGGCCGTCACGGCCGGGCCCTTTCGCGTGCGCTCACGTGCAGCGGGCCACGATCTGGCCGGAGGCGGCGCTGTACTGCTTCAGCAGCGCCACCTGGCGTTGCCCTGGGGACGTCGCTCTTGGACAGGCGGGCCGTGGTGAGCTTCGCGCGCGCACGGGTCGTCGGTGGGGTCGCCGCCGGTGCTGTACTTGGCCGAGGAGGACGCCGACTCCTGGCAGCCGACGAGGACGAGGGGCAGGACGAGCGCGACTGTCGCCAAACGGTTCGCACGGCACAGTAAAAGACGGGGAAGGGCTCCCGTGGGAGTCCCTTCCCCGTCTCGAAAGTGATCCGTTACGCCCTCGCGAGCGTTCCGAGGTACAGCTCGATGACCTTCGGGTCGTCGGCGAGCTGCCGCCCGGTACCGGTGTAGGCGTTGCGGCCCTGGTCGAGGACGTAGCCGCGGTGGCAGATCTGCAGGCAGCGCCGCGCGTTCTGCTCCACCATGATCACGGTCACGCCCGCCTTGTTGATCTGCTGGGCCTGGATGAAGACCAGGTCCTGCAGCTTGGGCGACAGGCCGGCCGACGGCTCGTCCAGCAGCAGCACGGACGGCTCGGTCATGAGGGCCCTGGCCATCGCCACCATCTGCCGCTCACCGCCTGACAGGGAGCCGGCGCGCTGCTTGCGCCGCTCCTTGAGCGCGGGGAACAGCTCGGCCACGAACTCGAAGCGCTCCTTGAACTTCCCCGGCACCTGGAAGGCGCCCATCTCGAGGTTCTCCTCGATGGTGAGGCTGGGGAAGACGTTGTTGGTCTGCGGGACGTAGCCGACGCCCCGCGAGACCAGCGAGTGGGCCTTCATGTTCGTGATGTCCTCGCCCTTGAGCAGGACCGTGCCGCTGCGGATGTTGACCAGCCCGAACATGGCCTTCAGCAGCGTCGACTTGCCGGCGCCGTTGGGGCCGATGATGCCGATCAGCTCGCCCTGCTGGACGTACAGGTCGGCGCCGTTGAGGATGTTGACGCCCGGCAGGTAGCCCGCGATGAGCTCGTCGCAGCGCAGCACCGCGTTCTCGGCGCCCGCCAGGTGGTCACTGCGGTCGGTGACGGCCCGCTCGGAGCCCGCCGGGGCCTGCTCCTCGGCCTGTCCCTCGGCCCGTCCCTGGGGCGCTTCGTCGGCGCTCACTTCTGCGTCTCCTCTTCGATCTCGGCCTCCAGAGCCGCCTCGGCCTCGTGGAGCTGCGTCTCAAGGTCGCTGTCCGAGAGCGGCGCGTCGTGGTGGGCGCCCAGGTAGGCGTCGATCACGCGCTCGTCGGACATGATCGTCGAGGGCGGCCCCTCGGCGATCACCGCGCCCTGCGCCATGACGATCACCCAGTCGCTGATGTCACGGACCATGTCCATGTCGTGCTCGACGAACAGCACCGTCATGCCCTGCTCGCGCAGGTCCTTGACGTGGCCGAGCAGCGACTGCGTCAGCGCCGGGTTCACGCCGGCCATCGGCTCGTCCAGCATGACCAGCTCCGGCCGGACCATGAGCGCTCGGGCCATCTCCAGCAGCTTGCGCTGGCCGCCCGACAGGGATCCGGCGAAGTCGTCGCGCTTGGCGTCGAGCTTGAACCGGGCCAGCAGCTCCTCCGCCCGCTCGGTGATCTCCTCCTCCTGGCCGCGCCAGAAGGCCGGGATCATGGCGCGCCAGAAGCTCTCGCCCTTCTGGTGCTGGGCGCCCAGGCGCATGTTCTCCATGACGGTCAGCCGGGAGAGCGCCTTGGTGAGCTGGAACGTGCGCACCATGCCGGCCCGCGCGACCTTGTGCGCGGGCACGCCGTTCATCGGCCGCCCGTTGAACGTCCACGAGCCCGCGTCGGCCGTGTCGAAGCCGGTGAGCTGGTTGAAGAACGTCGTCTTGCCCGCCCCGTTGGGGCCGATCAGCGCGGTGATGGAGCCGCGCTGGATCTCGACGTGCTCGACGTCCACGGCGGTGAGACCGCCGAAGCGGCGCACCACCTTGTCGACCACGAGGATGGGGTCCGGCTTGGGCACGCCGGGATCGCGGGCCAGGTCCTTGAACGCGGCCAGGGCGGCGGCCTTGCGGTCGCCTGGCGTCGTCTGGGTCTCAGCGTGCATCGATTGCTATCTCCCTCTTGTCACCGAAGATGCCCTGTGGCCGGAAGACGAGCAACAGGATGAGTCCGAGACCGACGAGGACGTAGCGCAGGGCACCGACCTGGTTGGTGTCGATGACGGTGATGTAGCCCGCGGCGACGGCCTCGCTGAGCGTGCCGTTCAACAGGACGAGCAGCACCCAGAACAGCGCCGCGCCGACGACAGGGCCGAGCACGCGCGCGGCGCCACCCAGGATGATCATCGTGTAGAGGTAGAACGTCGTCTCCGTGCCGAACACGTCCGGCTGCACGGAGCCGTACGCCAGGCCGTAGATGAAGCCGCCCAGCGAGCCGATGACGCCACCGAGGATGAGCGCCTGCATCTTGTACGAGAACACGCTCTTGCCCAGGCTGCGCACCGCGTCCTCGTCCTCGCGGATGGCCTTGAGCACGCGGCCCCACGGGCTCTTCATCAGCAGGAAGACGATGAAGCAGCACAGCACGATGAGCAGCCAGCCGACGGTCAGCACCCACATCGAGCGGTTGTTGAAGAACAGCGGCACGGGCCCGAGGTTGAAGCCGTAGTCACCCTCGGGGTACGGGTTGAGCGCGTAGAAGCCGTCGCTGAAGCCGCGCTGGCCGTCGGAGCCGCCGAAGACGTCCTTGAACGTCACCGAGCGGAAGACGAGCCGGACGATCTCGGCGGCGGCGATGGTGACGATGGCCAGGTAGTCGGCCCGCAGTTGCAGGGTCGGGATGCCCAGCAGGATCGCCAGGATGACCGCCCCGATGAGTCCGACGCCGATGCCGATCCAGAACGGCAGGCCCATGACGGTGACCGTGACGGCCAGGCCGTAGCCGGCCACGCCCATGAACGCCGCCTGGCCGAAGTTGAGCAGGCCGGTGTAGCCGAAGTGGATGTTCAGGCCGATGGCGGCGAGGCCGTACAGCACCGTCTCCACGTTGACCGCGGACTTGATGGTGGTGCTGAAGATCGTGATCCAGTCCATTCTGATCCTCCCCCGATCAGCCGATCCGCTCGCGGCGGCCGAGGATGCCCTGCGGCCGGACGAGGAGCACGATGATGAGCACTGCCAGCGCGCCGACGTTCTTGAGCTCCGGCGGCACCCACAGCGTGGAGACCTGGATGAACAGGCCGACCACGAGCGAGCCGACCAGGGCGCCGAACGCGGTGCCGAGCCCGCCGAGCGTGACGCCCGCGAAGATGAGCAGCAGGATCTCCTGGCCCATCGTGTACTTCAGGTTCTGGGAGAGCGCGAGCATGATGCCGGCGAGGGCGGCGATGGCGCCGCCGCCGGTCCAGATGATCCTGATGACCCGGTCGACGTTGATGCCGGAGGAGGCCGCGAGCGCCGGGTTGTCGGCCACGGCGCGGGCCGCCTTGCCGGTGCGGGTGCGCAGCAGCGCGAACCCGACGATGATCAGGACGACGAGCTCGATGCCCATCGCGACCAGGTTCTTGGGCGCGGCGGAGATGGGCCCGATCTCGATGCCGGGCTGGGCGGTGTACTGGGCGTAGGACTCGGTCTGGCCGCCGAAGAAGATCAGGAAGACGTAGCGCATGAAGAGCGCGACGCCGATCGAGATGATCATCATGGCGATGATGCCGGTGCCGCGCCTGCGCAGCTGGCCCCAGAACAGGCGGTCCTGGAAGTAGCCGAGGACCGCCGCCGCGATGACGGCGATGAGCGCGGCGGGGATGAGGTGCAGTCCCAAACCGACGTTGAAGCCGTAGGCCAGCAGGGCCCCTAGGGTGACCAGCTCACCGTGGGCGAAGTTGGTCAGGCCGGTGGTGCCGTAGATCAGCGACAGGCCGAGCGCCGCCAGGGCGATGATCAGGCCGAGGTTGAGGCCTTCGAACGTGAGCTGCGCGGCCTGGGCCCAGAACGTGCTGCCGCCGCCGGCGCCCTCCTGCTGCTCCTGGCCGGCCGCGCCCTTGGGCTGGAGCGCGAACAGGACGGCCGAGCAGTTGCCCTCGTAGACGGTCGGCGTACGGGTGTTGTTGCCGCCGCGCACCTCCGCGTTCTGCGGGAGCGTGCCGGGGTCGAGGGTGACCTTGTATTTACCCGGCTCCTCGACCTGAACTTCCCACGTGCCCTCGGGATTGGTGGTGACCTCCTCGACGGGTTGCCCGCTTTCGGTGGTCACGGCGATTTTCACGCCGTTCACTGGCTGGCCTTGGAGTTTGAGCGTTCCCCTCAATCCCTGGCAATCCGTCGGATCCGCGTGCGCGGGGCCGGCGAGCAGGAAGATGAGTCCGCTCAGAAAGGCCGTGAACGCGATCACGGCTCTGCGCAATGGTGCTCCCTCAAGTAGGTCAAGGCGGGGTTGTGCCCCTCCATCTCGACACGCGCGCATCGCAGGCACAACTGGGATGCAATGGCGGGAGCTTATTGCGGAGACGCCCGGTTCAGTATCGTTCGTCACCAATTAGTGACATGTGTGTGTCAGTGATGTGAGCAAACAACACGGCAGGTCAGGGGCTAAATTGCGGGAGACGCCTGGCATCTTGAGGAAACGATCTCGTAACGATCGAAAGATGAAGGTGGACGAGCCCGCGGGGGAGGCCGTTGGGGCCATGTCAGGCATCCCCGGCCGTACACGGGAGCACCCCGCATACGCGGGGCCGGACACGTTTTCTACTTGGCCTCCCCGCGGGCTCTGGTGAAAC
Organism: Nonomuraea sp. NPDC004580; assembly: GCF_040609855.1. Classification (NCBI taxonomy): domain Bacteria; kingdom Bacillati; phylum Actinomycetota; class Actinomycetes; order Streptosporangiales; family Streptosporangiaceae; genus Nonomuraea; species Nonomuraea sp. NPDC004580. The sequence continues at coordinate 12,560 of NZ_JBEXLH010000057.1, forward strand.
AACCGTAGCGACCCGCGGGGGGCATGCGCAAAGGGTCGGACGAAGTGACGTATGGGGCACTACGGTCAGGCGTCACGCAGCATGCAGGTGAGCCGCGAGGTGCACACCCTCCTGCCCTGCTCATCGGTGATCTCGATGTCGTACGTCGCCAGCGTCCTGCCCCCGTGCAGCCGGGTCGCGACCCCCGTCACCCAGCCCGAGCGGGCCGAGCGGTGATGGGTGGCGTTGATCTCGATGCCCACGGCGATCCGCCCGGCCCCGGCGTGCACGGCCGCCCCCACCGAGCCCAGCGTCTCGGCCAGCACCGCCGACGCTCCGCCGTGCAGCAGCCCGTACGGCTGCGTGTTGCCCTCGACCGGCATGCGGCCCACCACCCGCTCAGGCGAGACCTCGAGGAACTCGATGCCCAGCCGGTCGGCGAGCGTTCCTTCGTGCAGGTCACCGAATATCGAGACGTCCATAGGGTCGGTCTGCGTCAAAGTGACGCCTCCACTCTTCCGAGCTCGGGTTTTCTGTCGGAGACGCAGACTAGGCTGCCTGTGTGCCGAAGAGTGAAGTGACCCCCAGCCGCCCGTGCCTGCTGCTGCTCGACGGGCATTCGCTGGCCTATCGCGCGTTCTACGCGCTCAAAGACGCCAACCTCATGACCACCGACGGTCAGCACACCGAGGCGGTCTACGGGTTCACCTCGATGCTGACCAACATCCTGCGCGACGAGCAGCCCACCCACGTCGCGGTGGCCTTCGACCGGTCGGAGCCGACGTTCCGCCACGAGGAATACGCCGAGTACAAGGCCAACAGGAGCGAGACGCCCGAGGACTTCCGCGGTCAGATGCAGCTCATCTACGAGCTGCTCGACACGCTGCGCATCCCGCACCTGTCCAAGGCGGGCTTCGAGGCCGACGACATCATCGCCACCCTCGCCACCCGCGCCCGCGAGCAGGACATGGACGTCCTGATCGTCACCGGCGACCGCGACGCGCTGCAGCTGGTCGACGAGCACGTCACCGTCCTGATGACCCGGCGCGGCATCAGCGACATGACCCGCTTCACCCCCGAGGCGGTCCAGGAGAAATACGGCCTGACCCCGCAGCAATACCCCGACTTCGCCGCGCTGCGCGGCGACCCCAGCGACAACCTGCTGAGCATCCCGAGCGTGGGGGAGAAGACCGCCGCCAAGTGGGTGCGCGAGTTCGGCTCGCTGACCGCGCTGGTCGACCGGGTCGACGAGGTCAAGGGCAAGGTCGGCGACAAACTGCGCGAGCACGTCGCCCAGGTGCTGATGAACCGCCGGCTCACCGAGCTGCTGCGCGACGTCCCCATCGAGGCCGAGCCGGGCGAGCTCGAGCAGGGCGCGTGGGACCGCGAGGAGATCAACAAGCTGTTCGACACCCTGCAGATCCGCGGCGAGCTGCGCGAGCGGGTGTTCAAGGTGCTCGGCACCGGCGAGCAGGAGCCCGAGCAGGGCTTCGAGGTCGAGACCGTGCTGCTCGGCCCCGACCGGGTGGCCGGCTGGCTCGCCGCGCTGCCCGAGGGCCGCGCCGGGCTCGCCTTCAAGGGCGCCTACGGCCGCGGCACCGGCCGCATCGACGCCGTCGCCATCGCCTCGCCCGACGGCACCGCCGCCTACATCGACCCCGTCAAGCTCACCGAGGGCGACGAGGCGGCCCTGCGCGCCTGGCTGGGCGACGAGACCAGGCCCAAGGCCGTCCACGACGCCAAGGGGCCCATCCTGGCCCTGTGGGCGCAGGGCATGGAGCTGCGCGGCCTCAGCTGCGACACCGCGCTGGCCGCCTACCTCGCGATGCCGGGCCAGCGCACGTTCGCGCTCGAAGACCTCGCCCGCCGCTACCTCCACCGCGACCTGCGCGCCGAGCACGAGGACAACGGGCAGGCCGCGCTGTTCGGCGACGACGAGGACGCCCCCGCCAAGGACCTCGCGCTGCGCGCCGGCGCCGTGCGCGAGCTGGCCGACTCCCTCGAGACCTTCCTGGCCGGCCGCGGCGGCACCCAGCTGCTCGGCGACGTCGAGCTGCCGCTGCTGACCGTGCTCGCCGAGATGGAGCGGGCCGGCATCGCCGTCGACAGCGAATACTTCGCCGCCCTCGAGGCCGAGTTCGGTGCCGCGGTCAAGCACGCCGTCGAAGAGGCCCACCGCTCGGTCGGCGAGCAGTTCAACCTCGGCTCGCCCAAGCAGCTGCAGGAGATCCTCTTCGTCCGGCTCAACCTGCCCAAGACGAAGAAGATCAAGACCGGCTACAGCACCGACGCCGACCAGCTCGCCTGGCTCGCCACCCAGACCGAGCACGAGCTGCCCACGATCATGCTGCGCCACCGCGACCAGCAGAAGCTGCGCACCACCGTCGAGGGCCTCATCAAGGAGATCGCCGACGACGGGCGCATCCACACCACCTTCAACCAGATCATCGCCGCCACCGGCCGGCTGTCGTCGGAGAAGCCCAACCTCCAGAACATCCCGATCCGCACCGCCGAGGGCCGCCGCATCCGGCAGGGCTTCACGGTCGGCGAGGGCTACGAGACGCTGCTGACCGCCGACTACAGCCAGATCGAGCTGCGCATCATGGCCCACCTGTCGGGCGACGAGTCGCTGATCGAGGCGTTCGAGTCGGGCCACGACTTCCACCAGGCCACCGCCGCGCGCGTCTTCGACCTGCCGCCCGAGCAGATCGACGGCGAGCTGCGGGCCCGCATCAAGGCGATGAACTACGGCCTGGCCTACGGGCTGTCCGACTTCGGGCTCGCCGGGCAGCTCAACATCCCGGTGGCCGAGGCGCGGGCGCTGAAGGAGGAATACTTCCAGGAGTTCGGCGGCGTCCGCGACTTCCTGCACGCCATCGTCGCGCAGGCCCGCACCGACGGCTACACCGAGACGATCATGGGCCGCCGGCGCTACCTGCCCGACCTCACCAGCGACAACCGCCAGCGCCGCGAGATGGCCGAGCGCATGGCGCTCAACGCGCCCATCCAGGGCTCGGCCGCCGACATCATCAAGGTCGCCATGCTCAACGTGCGGCAGGCGATCCGCGAGGAGGAGCTGGCCTCGCGGATGCTGCTCCAGGTCCACGACGAGCTGGTGTTCGAGGTGGCGCCCGGCGAGCTCGACCAGCTCACCCGGCTGGTGCGCGACCAGATGAACGCCGCCTACCGGCTGCGGGTCCCGCTGGAGGTCTCGGTGGGCGTCGGCCGCACCTGGGAGGACGCGGGCCACTAGCCGCGAAAGCCGCGCTGTGGGCGGTTCTGCATTAATCTGTGGAGCCGTCATCACCGAGCGGCCGGGAGTTTCGTGCGGTCATCAGCGTCCCTCACGCGGATCATCGTCGTCGCGAACGCGGTGGTGATCACGATCGCCGTCATCGGGCTCGCCCTCATGCCGGGCGAGCCGCGCCCGCACGCCAGGCCGCAGGCCGGCGCCACCGTCCAGGACAGCGCCGAGCCGCCCGCGCCCACCCCGGTCGGGCAGCCGCCCGGGGTGGTGTCCACGCCCGAGTTCGCCGAGCAGGTGCGCGCCAACGAGGCGGGGCTGGTGCCGGTGCTGATGTACCACCGCATCCTCGCCAAGCGGCGCGCCTCGCTCGACCGCACGCCGGCCCAGCTCAGGAAGGAGCTGGAGAAGCTGGCCAAGCGGGGCTATGTGCCGATCACCGCGGCCGAGTTCGTCAGGGGCGAGATCAGGGTGCCGGCCGGCAAGTTCCCCGTGGTGCTGACGTTCGACGACGGGCATCCCAGCCACTTCGGGCTGGGCGCCGACGGCCGGCCGCTGCCGGACACCGCCGTGGGCGTCATCCAGGACGTCGCCGCCCGGCACCCGGGCTTCCGTCCTGTGGCCACGTTCTGGATCAACAAGGAGCCGTTCGGGCTGCGCGAGCACGACGCGCAGGCGGCGGCCGTACGGTGGCTGACCGACCACGGCTACGAGGTGGCCAACCACACCTGGAGCCATCCCGACCTGCGCACGCTCAAGCGCAAGAAGGTCAAGGAGCAGATCGTCCGGCTGGAGCGGCTGCTGAAGAAGCTCGGCGCGCCGCCGTCCCGGACCATGGCTTTGCCGTACGGGTCCCTGCCCAAGGGGAAGAAGCCCGCCAGGACCGGCTCCTGGGACGGCACGGGTTATGATTTCGCGGGCGTGTTCCTCGCCGGGGCCGAGCCCTCGCTTTCGCCGTACGCGAAAAAGTTCGACCGCGGGGCGATCCAGCGCATCCAGAGCAACGGCAAGAAGGGCGAGTGCCGCAAGTGGTGCTCCCAATACTGGCTCGATTGGCTGGACCGGCATCCCGGCAAGCGCTACGTCAGTGATGGCGACCCCGGCCGCATCTCCATCCCGGAGAAGGTTCGAGGTAATATCATCGCCAAGCGAGGGCTCCAGGTCATCGCCTATTGACGTCCCGCCGGATTGACCCCGTGGCGTTGGTCTCATATGCTGATCGCTGCGCTGTGGGCTCGCGCGCGCCTCAGACGGAGCGGGCTCGCGCTCGGTCACGTCGATGTCGTAATTCCTCGGCTTGATGCGGAAGAGGGCCTGCCGCGCATCCGCCACATCGACATCCTGTCCGCGTTCGGAGCAATTCCACACATGACGTCCAGCACTGAGGCCACCTCGAGCACCCCGCAGGTAGCGGTCAACGACATCGGGTCCGAGGAAGCCTTCCTCGCGGCGATCGACGAGACCATCAAGTACTTCAACGACGGCGACATCGTCGAGGGCACCGTCGTCAAGGTCGATCGAGACGAGGTTCTTCTCGATATCGGCTACAAGACCGAGGGTGTCATCCCCTCGCGCGAGCTTTCGATCAAGCACGATGTCGATCCCGCTGACGTCGTGGAGGTCGGCGAACACGTCGAGGCCCTCGTTCTCCAGAAGGAGGACAAGGAGGGCCGCCTGATCCTGTCCAAGAAGCGTGCTCAGTACGAGCGCGCCTGGGGCACGATCGAGAAGATCAAGGACGAGGACGGCATCGTCACCGGCACGGTCATCGAGGTCGTCAAGGGTGGTCTCATCCTCGACATCGGCCTGCGTGGCTTCCTCCCGGCGTCCCTGGTCGAGATGCGCCGTGTCCGCGACCTGCAGCCGTACGTCGGTCGCGAGCTCGAGGCCAAGATCATCGAGCTCGACAAGAACCGCAACAACGTCGTCCTCTCGCGCCGTGCGTGGCTCGAGCAGACGCAGTCCGAGGTTCGGCAGACGTTCCTCAACACCCTCCAGAAGGGCCAGGTCCGCAAGGGCGTCGTGTCCTCGATCGTCAACTTCGGTGCGTTCGTGGACCTCGGCGGCGTCGACGGTCTGGTCCACGTGTCCGAGCTGTCCTGGAAGCACATCGACCACCCGTCCGAGGTCGTCGAGGTGGGCCAGGAGGTCACGGTCGAGGTCCTCGACGTCGACATGGAGCGCGAGCGCGTCTCCCTGTCGCTCAAGGCCACCCAGGAAGACCCGTGGCAGCAGTTCGCCCGCACCCACCAGATCGGCCAGGTCGTGCCGGGTCGCGTCACCAAGCTGGTGCCGTTCGGTGCGTTCGTCCGGGTCGAGGAGGGCATCGAGGGCCTGGTCCACATCTCCGAGCTGGCCGAGCGCCATGTGGAGATCCCGGAGCAGGTCGTCCAGGTCGGCGACGAGATCTTCGTGAAGATCATCGACATCGACCTCGACCGTCGCCGCATCAGCCTCTCGCTGAAGCAGGCCAACGAGGGTGTCGGCGCCGAGGTCGAGTTCGACCCGACCCTCTACGGCATGGCGGCCACGTACGACGATCAGGGCAACTACATCTACCCCGAGGGCTTCGACCCGGAGACCGGGGAGTGGCTCGAGGGCTTCGACAAGCAGCGTGAGGAGTGGGAGCGGCAGTACGCCGAGGCCCAGCAGCGCTTCGAGGCTCACAGGAAGCAGATCGAGGAGGCCCGCAAGGCCGAGGCGGAGGCCGGCGAGGCCGCTCCCTCGTCCTACAGCGGCGAGACCCAGCCCCAGCAGGGCGGCTCCTCGTCGGCTCCGGCCAGCGGCGCGCTCGCCTCTGACGAGGCGCTCGCCGCGCTCCGTGAGAAGCTCGCGGGCGGCCAGAGCTGACGCCCCGCACCGGGCGCCGGCCGCCTGAGGCGTGACCTTCACGCCGGGTGGCGGCCATCAGCAGTGGGGAAGGCCCCGCACGGTTCTCCGTGCGGGGCCTTCCGCGTGCCCCGGCCCTTCCCGGCCGGGTCCGTCGGGCGGCGCCTCCGGTCACGGGCGCTCGCCGGGCGCCTCCGGTCACGGCCGCTCGCCGGGCGCCTCCGCTCACGGGCGGCTCGCCGGTGCCTGCGCGCGCGCCGGCTCCGGTGGCGGCCGGTCGCGGCTCGTTCCGCGGCGCCCTCGCGGGTCTGTTTCCGTGGCTGCGCCATTGCGGAACGGTCCTTGCCGCGTTCGTCGTTAGCGTGCCGAGCATGGATGAGATCACCGCTTTTCGTATCGACGTCCCGCAGGCCGACCTGGACGAGCTGCGCGAGCGGGTGCGCAGGACCCGGTGGGCGGGAGCGCTGCCGGGCGGGTGGGACCGGGGCGTCCCTGTGGACCACCTGCGGGAGCTGGCCGCGTACTGGGGCGGCGGGTTCGACTGGCGGGCCCAGGAGGCCAGGCTGAACGCGTTCGCGCAGTACACCACCGTCATCGACCGGCAGCGGGTGCATTTCCTGCACGTGCGCTCGCCTGAGCCGGGCGCCGTGCCGCTGATCATGACGCACAGCTGGCCGAACTCCGTCGCCGAGTTCCTCCACGTCATCGGCCCGCTCACCGACCCCGGCGCCCACGGGCTCGAACCCTCGGCCGCCTTCCACGTCGTGGCCCCGTCGCTGCCCGGGTTCGCGTTCTCGCCGTTCCCCGAGCCCGCCGACCCGCGGCCGTGGAGCATTGACCGGGTGGCGCGCACGTGGGCCGAGCTGATGCGGCGGCTCGGCTACGACCGGTACGTCGCGCACGGCAACGACGCGGGAGCGCTCGTCACGCCGCGCCTGGCCGCCCTCGACAGCGAGCACGTGACGGGCGCGGTGATCACGGCCGGGCTCGGCGTCCCCACGGGCGAGCCGGGCGAGCTGGACGGGGCCGACCCTCAGGACCTTGCCCTGCTGGAGGAGATGGGGCGGCGCATGGCGGGCGGCAGCGGCTACGGGCCCTACCTGGCCGCCCGGCCGCAGACCCTGGCGTACGGGTTCGTGGACTCGCCGGTGGCGCAGCTGGCGTACCTGGTGGAGCGGTTCAGGGAGTTCGACGGGTGGGAGCCGGGGGCCGAGCCCATCGACAGGGACCTGCTGCTCACCAACGCCAGCCTGTACTGGCTGACCGGCACAGGCGGGTCGTCCTCGTGGCCGTACTACGAGGGGGCGGCCGGGCTGCCCGCCGACCAGAAGGCGGTGCCCACCGGGGTCACCCACGGCGGGCCCGAGGTGCTGCGGCGGATCGCCGAGCGGGGGAACGACATCGTCTACTGGGGGCGCGGCGAGAGCCCCAGCCACATGGTCGCCATGGCGTCGCCCGCCTCGCTCGTGGACGGTATAAGGGAGTTTTTCCGTATCCTGCAGCGGCGGGACGGAGATTTTACCTGAGGGTCTTTGCAAGCCTGTGACCTGCGCCGGTGGGCGCTGGGAGACTGGGCGGCGCTTGGTGGCTGCGACTCTCGGGAGCGATCTGCGTGGGCATGGTTCAGCCGGTCATCAGGGCGGCGGCGGGCCTCACGACCGCCGCCGCCGTCCTCGTCACCGCCGTCCTCGTCACCGCCGTACCGTCCGCGTCCGGGGCGGCCGCCGCCGCCATGGCCGGCGCGGCCGGCGCGCTGGATCCGGTGGACGAGCGGGGCGGCGGCTTCTGGGCGGACCGGTCCGGCGAGCCGGACGGGCCGGCGCTCGGGCGGGTGCGGTGGCGGGAGTGCGGCGACGGGCTGAGATGCGGGAAGCTGTCGGTCCCCGTGGACTGGAAGCGGCCATCCGGGACGCGTACGGAGATCGACCTCGCCTGGCTGCCCGCCCGCGACCCCGCACGCAGCCTCGGCCCGCTGGTCGTCAACACCGGGACGGGCTCCACCGTCCAGGACGTGCGCGCCAGGCCCGACACCGTGAGCGAGCTGGCCCGGTGGTTCGACGTGGTGCTGGTGGAGCCGCGGGGGATCGGTGACAGGGGGAGCGCGGCCATGGTCCGCTGCTCGGTGCCGCCGCCCGACCCCCGGCGGCTCCAGATCGCCTCTGGAGAGGCCGCATGGCGCTCCTACGCCCGTAACAACGCCGCCTACGACAGAAGCTGCCGGATCGCGGCCGGGCCCGCCTACGACGGCCTGACGGCCTGGCAGGTGGCACACGACCTCGACGCCCTGCGCGACGCACTCGGCCGGCGTCGGCTGCGCTACTTCGGCAACGGGTACGGGGCGGTGTACGGGCAGGCGTACCTCGAGCTGTTCCCCGGCCGGGCCGGTCGGATCTACCTGGAGGGCGTCCCCGACCACTTCCAGCCCGGCCTGGGCCGCCGCCTCATCGCCCACGCCAGGGCGGCCGAGCGCCAGCTGCGCTACTTCCGCGACTGGTGCGTCAACCACTTGGCCTGCCCCCTGGACGGCGACGCCATCGAGGTGCTGGACGACCTGCTCGCCCACGGGGTCGGCGCTGCCGATCCGGGCGGCGGCACACAACGCACCGCTTCGCCCGCCGAACTGCTCCTGCCCGCGAACCCGGGCCCGACCTCCGGCCCGCGTGAGCTGATGGCAGGCTCGCCCGACGGTCCCGGGCTGGACGCTCTGCTCGGCGAGACGCCGCTCAAGGCGGGTCCCGGGCTCGGCGAGCTGCTCGGCGGAGGACCGTCGGTCGTCGCCGGCGGTCCGGCGGGCGGGCGATCGCCCAAGGCGGGGTCAGGCGTCGTTCCCGGCAAGCGGGCGGCGGACGAGCGGCGCGTCGTCGCCGCCGTGCTCGCCGGGCTCGATCCGAAGCGGTGGCCCGAGCTGGCCAGGGCGCTGGCCGCCGCCGAGGAGGGGGACGCGCGGGCGCTGCTGGCGCTCGCCGGCGTACGGCGGGCCGACGCGCCCGCCACGGTCTCCCGCGCGATGCACTGCCACGACTTCATGCCCGCGGTGCCCGGCTACCGGACCTTCCTGCGCATGGAGGCCAGGCTGCGTGAGGTGGCGCCCCGGGTGGGCTGGCTGACCGGCCGCTACGAGGTCGGCAGATGCCTGGGGCTGCGCGCCCGTCCGAGCTGGCCGCCCCACACCCCGCGACTTGACCGCTCTCGCCTGACCGGCGCCGAGGCGTCCGCGCCGTCCGGAGGCGAGGGCCGGCCCTCCCCGGGACACTCCGGTGACCGGCCGGCGCGGACCGACGGCGACCTCGGGCCCAGGGCCGGCGGCGGCCAGGAGGCCGGCGCCACCGGTCCTGCGGTGCCTCGTGCCGGCGGAGGCGGCCGCCTTGAGCGCGGTGCGGCAGGCGCCCTGACGCCGAGTGACACCGGTGGCGAAGGAGCCGATGATCGGGCGTCGGTGCTGGTCGGAGTGGGGCGGCTGGATGTGGTCAGTCCGCCTGCCGCGGCGGCGCGATCGGGGCGGCGCATCCCCGGTGCGGTGGTGTTGTGGCACGGGGACGGGCATGACGCCTATCTGCTGCAGGGTGCCGGGAAACTGCGGGCCGCCTGCCTGCGTGCCCGGGTGCACGACTTCCTCGTACGCGGAAGGCCGCCCAAGGCGCGCACGTCGTGTCCCGGCGAGCTGACGGCGGGGGCCGGGCGCGGGGAGTAGGCTGCGGCGGGTGGTGATCGAGCGGGCGGTGCCCGATGACGCGGGCGAGGTCCTGACCCTCCAGCGGGCGGCCTACCTCAGCGAGGCGCAGCTCTACGGCGACCCCTACATCCCGCCGCTGGTCGAGTCGCTGGAGCAGATGCGCAAGGTCATCGAGGGCGCGCTCGTGCTCAAGGCGGTCGAGTCGGGGCGCGTCGTCGGCGCCGTACGCGGGCGGCTCTCCGGCGCCACCTGCCTGGTCGGCCGCCTCGTCGTGGCCCCTGACCTGCAGGGCAGGGGCATCGGCACGGCCCTGCTGCGCGCCCTGCACGAGCAGATGCCGGAGGCGAAGGCGTTCGACCTGTTCACCGGCCACCTGTCCGAGGGGAACCTGCGGCTCTACCGCCGGCTCGGCTACCGCGAGACCCACCGCGAGCGCATGGACGACCACCTGACCCTCATCCACCTCCGCATGACACCGGAGCCGGCCGGCGGGGAGTGAGCTCGGCGTGACGCCGGAGCCGGCGGCGTGACATCCGGGCGATAGGCTTTCCGACGTGTTGAAGATCGGGCTCACCGGCGGCATCGGCTCCGGCAAGAGCGAGGTGTCCAAGCGCCTCTCGGCCAGGGGCGCGATGGTGATCGACGCCGACCTGATCGCCCGTGAGGTGGTCGAGCCGGGCACGCCGGGGCTGGCGCGGGTGGCGGAGACGTTCGGCGGCGGGGTGCTGCGCCCCGACGGCTCGCTCGACAGGGAGAAGCTCGGCTCCATCGTCTTCACCGACTCAGAGAAGCTGGCCGCGCTCAACGCGATCGTGCATCCGCTGGTGGGGGAGCGGGTCGCGGAGCTGCAGCGGGGCGCCGGCTACGGCACGATCATGGTGTACGACGTGCCGCTGCTCGTGGAGAACAACCTGGCCCCCATGTACGACGTCGTGATCGTCGTCGACGCCCCCGACGAGCTGCGCATCCGCCGCCTGGCCGAACACCGCGGCATGGCGGAGGCCGACGCCAGGGCCCGCATCGCCGCCCAGGCGAGCAGGGACGAACGGCTGGCCGTGGCCGACATCGTGATCCCCAACGACGGCTCACTCGAGGAGCTCGACGCCCGCGTCACCGAGGTCTGGGACGACCTCCTGCGCCGCGCCGCCGTGGGTTGACGACATGACATCCTTCCTTGACGATCAGAAAGATCGTCGTGGAAGGATCGCCGATGCCGCGCACGTCCCCCTGGCAGGCCGCCCGAGCAACCCTCGCCGCACTCGTCACCGCCCTGACCGTGCTCATCCCCGGGGGCCCGGCCGCCGCGGCGGCGGACTCGTTCCGTAACCCGGTCAATCCGTCCGCCGACCCCAGCCTGATCCACCACAACGGCTCCTACTACGTGGCCACGACCAGGGGCGACAGGATCGGCGTCTGGCGGTCGCGGAGCCTCGCCACACTGCCGGCCGAGCCCGAGCGGGTGGTGTGGCGGGACTCGGACGGGAGCCGTGACAAGCAGCTGTGGGCGCCGGCCTTCCGGCACGTCGGATCCCGCTGGTACGTCTACTACACCGCCTCGGACGGCGTGGACGCCAACCACCGCATGTACGTCCTGGAGTCGGCCGGCGACGATCCCATGGGCCCGTACACGTTCAAGGCGAAGATCGCCGACTTCGGCGAGTACGCCATCGACGGCGAGCCGATCACCCACAACGGGCGGCAGTACTTCGTCTGGGCGGGCCCGGGACGCGGCATGGGCGGCCCCGCGCAGCTCTACATCGCCCGCATGAGCAACCCGTGGACGGTCACCGGCGGCCGGGTCGCGATCCCGGCGGACGGCGGCTGCACGGAGGTGCGCGAGGGGCCGACGCCGCTCCACCGCAACGGCCGCACGTTCCTGACCTACTCCACCTGCGACACCGGCAAGCCGGACTACCAGCTGTGGATGAAGAGCATCGCCGACGGCGCCGACCCCATGGTGGCCGCGAACTGGCGGCAGCACCCGGGCCCGGTGTTCGCCAGGAACGACGCGACCGGCGTGTGGGGGCCGGGGCACCACTCGTTCTTCCGCTCGCCCGACGGCACCGAGGACTGGATCGCCTACCACGCCAAGAACACCACCGCCTACACCTACGACTTCCGCACGACGAGGGTGCAGCGCTTCACCTGGAACGCCGACGGCACCCCGAACTTCGGCCGCCCCCTGGCGGCGGGGGCCACCCAGCGGCTGCCGTCCGGCGATCCGGGCGCGGAGACGTCGGTGATCAACGACTTCGACCCGCAGGTCACCTACGCCGGCTCCTGGCAGTCCGGCTCCGGCTGCGGCAACCAGTGCTTCTGGGGCGACGACCACTGGAGCGGGCAGGCGGGCGCGACGGCGACGGTGAGGTTCACCGGCACCAGGGTGGCCCTGCTGAGCGTGCGCGACCGCGGCAACGGCATCGCCGCCATCTCCGTCGACGGCGGCCCCGAGCAGCGCGTCGACTACTACAGCGGGATCAGGGCGGGCGAGCAGCTCAACTACCTGAGCCCGGTGCTGCCCGCCGGGACGCACACGCTGCGGGTGCGGGTGACCGGCGAGCGCAACCCGGCCTCGGGCAGCACGGTGATCAGCATGGACCGCATCGAGGTGTTCTAGAAGGGCGCGTCGAGCGGCACCTGCCGCACCCCCGGCAGGTACGCGTCCAGCTCGCCCAGCTCGAACCGCGACATCCCGACCACGTGCCAGAACTGCCCGCCGGGATCGCCCTGCAGCTTGTAGCGGCCGTCGGGCGCCAGGGCCGCCCACCCCTCGGACAGCCCCAGCAGGGTCGCCCGCCGCCCGCCGCCCTCCCAGAGGATCACCATGCCGTCGTCGCCCGCGCTGGCCAGCAGCCCGGAGCCGGGCGCCGGGCTGAAGGCGACGGACCAGACGCGGCGGTTGTGGCCTGACAGGGTGTGGCGCAGGTCGCCGGTGGCGGCGTCGTAGACGCGGACGAGCGTGTCGTCGCCGCCGGTGGCCAGCAGCGCGCCCGCCGCGCCGAACGCCGCGCTCCACAGCCGCCCCTCGTGCCGCAGCGTGTGCACCAGGCGCGGCGCGTGGCCGGGGAGCAGCTCCCACACCAGGGCGCGCCCGTCGTTGCCGGCGCTGACCAGGAAACGTCCGTCGGGGGAGTAGGAGACGGAGTAGACCCGGTCGCTGTGCCCCTCCAGGACGGCCACCCGGCGGCCGGTGGGCAGGTGCCAGACCCTGACGAGCGTGTCGTCGCAGCCGGTGGCCACGTGGTCGCCGTCAGGGCTGAACGCGATCGAGCGCACCCGCCCGCGATGCTCGGTCAGGTTGCCCGCCAGCCGCCCGGTCGGCCGGTACCACAGGCGGACGGTGTCGTCGTCGTTGGCCGTGGCCAGCAGGTCGCCGCCGGGGCTGAACGCCTCGGCCCACACGTGGTCGGTCTCGGCGTTGAGCTCGCGCTCGTAGTCGCCGGTCGAGGCGTTCCAGAAGTGCACGCCGCCGTCGTTGCTGGCGGTGGCCAGCACCGGCCCCGCGGGGGAGAAGGAGGCCGAGATGAGCCGGTCGGCGTGGCCGGTGAACTCGCGCAGCCGGCGGCCGGTGCGGGGCTCCCACAGGCGTACGGTGCCGTCGTTGCCGCTGGTGGCCAGCAGCGAGCCGTCGGCGCTGAAGGCGACCGAGGAGATGCGGCGGCCGTGGCCGCGCAGCACCCGCCGGCACTGGCCGCTGTGCGGGTCCCACAGGCGTACGGTGCCGTCGTTGCTGCTGGTGGCGAGCTCCTGGCCGTCGGGGCTGAACACGAACGGCCACACCGAGCTGCGGTGCCCGGTCAGCTCGACCCTGTTGCCGTCGCCGAGCCGCTGCAGGCGTACGACGCCGTTGGCGTCGCCGCTGGCCAGGATCTGCCCGCCGGGGCTGAAGGCGACCTGGTAGACGCTGGTCGCGTGGGTGGTGTGCACGCCGCGCTCCTCGCCCGCCGGCGACCACAGGCGTACGGCGCCGGCGGTGTCGCCGCTGGCCAGCAGCGAGCCGTCGGGCGCGAACGCCAGCGAGTAGATGCTGCCGGTGTGGCCGGTCAGCTCGTGCAGGCGGGTCCAGGTCGCGGTGTCCCACAGGCGTACGGTGCCCGCCTCGTCGCCGGTGGCCAGCAGCCGGCCGTCGGGGCTGTGCACGGCGCGGAAGACGCTGCCGCGGTGCGCGCCGAGCGTCTCCTTCATCTGCCCGGAGCCGAGGTCCCACACGCGGACGGTGCCGGCCGCGTCGCCGGTCACCAGGGTGGAGCGGCCGAAGGAGGCCGTGTAGACGGGCGCCCGGTGCCCGGCCAGCTCGTGCACGAGGCGGCCGGTGGCGCTCTCCCAGACGCGGACGACGCCGTCGCCGCCGCCCGCCGCCACCAGGTCGGGCGCGGCGCTGCGCCGCAGCGTCCCGTTGCCGTCGGGGTGGCCCTCCAGGCGGCGCAGCGGCTCGCCGGTCAGCGCGTCCCACAGCAGCACGACACCGTCGCTGGCGCCGGTGGCCATCAGCTCGCCGGCGAACGCCACGGCGTAGACGCGGCCCCGGTGACCCTGCAGGGTGCGCACGGGCGCGCCCCCCACGCACAGCAGCACGCCGCCGTCCTCGTTGCCGACCGCGAGGGTGGACCCGTCGGGGCTGTAGGCGATCGGCTCGGGCAGGCGGCTGGTCTGGAAGTGGTAGCCGTACGGGACGCCGATGCCGGCGGGCGCGAACGCCACCTCGACCGGCTGTCCCGGCACCACGGCCGCGCCCGGCAGGTGCGGCAGCGTGCCGGTGACGTCGATCAGCGTGGCGCGGTGCCAGCGGGCGCCCTCGACGGCCGCGTCGCTCAGGTCCACCTGCGCCAGCCGCGCCCCCGACAGGTCGGCGCCGCGCAGGTCGGCCCCGGTGAGCTGGGCGGCGTCGAGCCTGGCGCCGGTCAGGCGGGCGTCCTTGAGCACGGCCCTGGACAGGTTGGTGCCGACCAGCGTCGCCTCGGACAGGTCGGCGCCGGTCAGGTCGACCTCGCGCAGGTCCCTGGCCGACAGGTCCTCGCCCTTGAGGTTGGCGCCGCGCAGGTCGGCGCGGGCGGGCGTGCGCAGCCGCGCGGAGATCTTGACGGCGTTGCCGCGGGAGACGTCGTCGGCCGGCGGGTGGTTCACCCAGGCGCGCAGCGCGCGTACGTCGGCGAGGTCGCACAGGAACTCGACGGTCAGCGCCGACAGCGGCCGGCGCGACAACAGGACCGGGTCGTCCATGGTGGCGGCGATGCGGCGGGCGATCAGCCACTCCATCACCGAGGTGTGGATGAACCCGAACATGCCCTCTTCCGTGCGTACGAGCAGGCTGCCCGACCCCATGCGGAACGCGGCGTGCGCGGCCGACAGCTGCCCGTCGGCCAGGTCGGTCAGCGTCTCGCCGATCTCGGTCAGCTCGTCCATGCCGAGCAGCGCGTCGCCCGACTCCCACAGGCGCACCGCCAGCGCGGTCACCGCCCGCCACAGCTCCTCGACGCTGAGCCCGCCGGTCGAGCCCGGCACCTTGGCCCGCCGCTCCTCGAAGGCCAGCCAGGAGGTGAGGATCTCCTCGTACAGCAGGGCCGGGCTGATCGTGTGGCGGGCCTCGGCGACCGTGCGCAGGCGGTCGCCGTCGAGGTCGGCGATGAAGCTCAGCATGCGCGGGTTCTGGGCCAGCGCGAGCAGGTCCTCCATCTCCCGCATCAACGCCATGCGGGCACCGGCCTCGGCGTCGTCGCCGAACCTGTTGGCGAGGTAGGAGCTGATCTGGTCGGGCGCGAAGTTCTCCACGCCGAGCACCCGCCGCTGCGGCAGCACGCCCACCATCTCGCCCAGCGAGGTCAGCACCTGGCTGTGCGACTTGAAGTGCTGGGTGCGGCTGGCCACCACGATCTTCGCCTTGTCCTCGGCCGAGGAGAGCAGCGTGGCCAGGTGGTCGGCCGCCCGGTCGTAGGTCAGCCTGGTCACCAGCTCGTCGAACCCGTCGAACAGCAGCACGATGCGTCCCTGCCGGAGCAGGTAGCGGAACGCCTTGAGGTCGATGACCTCCTCGCCGTGACTCGCCAGGTGCGCCGCCACCAGCGCGTCGACCGAGTGCGCCTTGTCGAGCGCGCGCAGCTCGATGAGGATCGGGGTCAGGTGGGGCAGTTCGGCCGGGATGCGGCGGGCCAGCTCGCGCAGCGCGAACGTCTTGCCGTGGCCGAAGTCGCCGAGCAGCAGCAGGAAGCGGCCGTGGTCGGCCGACAGCAGCCGCATCATCTCGTCGGTCAGCCCGGCCCTGACGGCGCTGCCGGGGCGGTCGAGCTCGCGGTAGCGCTGGGGGACGTACAGGCCGGGCGGGTAGCGGCGGTCGGAGGCGAGCCGCGCGGTCTGCTCGGTGACGTAGCCGCTGAGGTCGAGCAGGCCCTGGAACTCGGTGAAGCTGCGCAGCCGCACGCCCTTGCGCATCAGCTCGTCGCGGACCGCGCGCGGCGCGGGCGGGCCCTGGTAGACCAGCTCGGCCGCGAGCCCGGCGGCGTGGGCGGCGCGGACGAAGCCGTCGGCGCTCTCCACGGTGGGCTCGCCGACGTACGCGCCGATCATGGTCTGCCGGACGAACCCGTCCTCGGGGTGGGTGACCACGAGGTGGGCGTCGAACCTGCGGATCCTGGCCCGCTCGTGGCGGGCCTCGCACACCTCGGCTATGCGGTCGAGCAGCAGCTCGACGGGGCTGGGCGCGCGCTGCTCCGGCTCAGGGCCAGGTGGCGGCGCGGGCGGCGTCTGCCCGGTGAACGTGGTCCGCGCGGCCCGCCACCTGGCCCTGACCCGCTCGGGCGTGCCCTCGTCGGGCAGCCAGGTGCGCAGCCCGTCGGGGCGGATCTCGATCACCTGGTGGCGGCCGGCGCGCGGCGCGGCCACCCGGCCCTCGGCCGCGGTGCCGGCGCCGCCGTGGAAGAGCAGGTTGAGCCGGCGGCCGAGCAGCCGCTCGTACGTGGCGGCGTCGCGCAGCTCGGCCGGCGGGTGGCCGATCGCGCCGAGCCGCAGCCATCCGCGCTCCTCGTACGGCCGCAGCCGCTCGGCGAACCACGCCGCCTGCGCCTCCCCGATCAGCGCGTACGCGTCGCGCTCCAGGTGGCTCATCGCCATCGTCGAGTTGAGCCCGGCCACGACCACGCGCAGGTCGGGCACCTCGAACAGGCTCCACGGCTGCCCGCCGTCGAACACCCGGTCGTCAAGGCCCTGGTAGACCTCGCCGAACAGGGTGGCGAAGTGGCGCCACTTGGGCCAGTAAGGCGGCTGCGGGCTGACGTCGTCGGCCTCGCAGGTCATGAAGTAGGCGCTGGCGGCGGCCTTGGTGACGTCGCGCGGGCCGGGCAGCAGGACGAGCCGGTGCGGCTCGAGCCCGAGCAGCAGCCGCAGGTCGGTGACGAACCTGGTGGCCTGGCCGAACTGGCCGAGCGTGCCCGACTCGGTGAGGTCGCCCGCGACGACCATGAGGTCGGGGCGTGGCATGCCGCGGTCGTACATGGCGGTCAGGTCGGCCCAGATGCGGGCCTGCATGTCCTCGGGCGTGAACGGGTCGCCGGGCTCGGGCAGCCCCCGCCCGAAGCGGGGCCCGCCGATGTGCAGCACGCTGATCGTCTCGCGCCCCCGCCCGCCCGCGGCGGACGGGGGGAACGTGGGCGCGGTGACCGGCGTGCGCCTGGCCCTCGTCCGCTCGGCGGGCGCCGGCAGCGTCGGCACGGGGACCGGCCCGCTGGTGCCGTCGGGGAAGGCGGGCGCGGCCTCGGGCTTGGCGCGGCCGGCCAGCGCCTCTCTGACCCGGCCCAGCAGCAGCGCCCTGGCCTGGCCAGGGTCGGTGACGCCGAGCAGGTCGACCCAGGTGATCGTGGACAGCAGCCCTTCGAGCGGCACGTCCTCCAGACGGATGGTGACGAGCTTGTTGGACGGGTTGTCGGGGTCGGCGCGCAGCGCGGCCTGCCACTCCATGCGCCCGTAGCGGGAGCCGAGGTAGTTGCGCGAGAGCACGGCGACGACGAGCCGCGCCTCGCTGACGCCGCGGTCCATGAAGTCGATGAAGTTGGTGCCCGGCACGAAGTCCCACGCCTGGATCATGGTCTTGTAGCCCGCCGCCTCGAGCTCCCAGGCGATCCAGGTCGCCCAGGCCGTGTCGGCGGGGGAGTAGCTGACGAAGATGTCGGTCGGCCTGCCGTCACGTGCCATCTCCTCAGTATCCCCTGTGGCATCGGCGATGTGCAGTCCATGTGCGATCATCATCGGGTGTTGCGGCGTCTTGGCGTACTCGACTGGATCAGGATCGGGCTCCTGATCCTGGGGCTGGTCTTCGTGGCCACCGGGCTGCTGCCCTGGCACGCGGCCGTCGAGAGCCTGAGCGAGATCGGCCCGCTGCTGATCTTCCTGGTGGCGATCATCGTGGTGGCCGAGCTGACCAAGGAGGCGCAGGTCTTCGACGCGATCGCGGCGCGGATGGCGGTGCTGGGCCGCGGCAACTACGCCGCGCTCTTCTTCCTCTGTACGGCCTTCGCGTCCTTCGTCACGATCTTCCTCAACCTCGACACGACGGCCGTCCTGCTCACCCCCGTCATGCTCGCCCTCGCCCCCCGCGCCCGCATCGCCGCGCTGCCCCTGGCGATGACCACGATCTGGCTGGCCAACACCGCCAGCCTGCTGCTGCCGGTCTCCAACCTCACCAACCTGCTCGGCATGAGCAAGATCGGCCTCAGCACGCAGGAGTTCGCGGCCCGCATGTGGGCCCCGCAGATCGCCGCGATCGCGGTGACGATGGTGTTCCTGTGGGTGTTCTTCTGGCGCCGCGGCGAACGCCGCGACCTGCGCTACACCCCGCCGGTGCTGGAGCCCGTCGGCGACCGGGTGCTGTTCGGGGCGGCCGCGGCCGGCTGCCTGCTGTTCATCGTGCTGCTGCTGGTCGGCGCGCACGTCGCGGTGGCCGCCTGCGCCGCGGCCGTCGTCGTCGTGGCCGCCTTCGTGCTGCGCGCCCGCGAGCGCCTGACCTGGCATCTCATCCCGTGGCAGCTCGTGATCTTCGTGACCGGGCTCTTCCTGGTGGTGCCGACGCTCAGCGGGCACGGCCTGTCGGCGCTGATGACCTGGCTGATCGGCGCAGAGAGCGACCCCTACCGCACCGCCGCCGTCGGGGCCGGGCTGTCCAACCTGATCAACAACCTGCCGGCGTACAAGGCGGTCGAGACCGTCATCCCGGCCGCCGAGCAGGACCACCTGCTGGCGCTGCTGGCCGGCACCAACGTCGGGCCGGTCATCACGCCGTGGGCGTCGCTGGCGACGCTTCTGTGGTTCGAGTCGTGCCGCCGGCACGACGTGGCCGTGCCCATGCGGCGCTTCTTGCTCATCGGCGCCGGCCTGGCCGTCGTGGGCACGGCGGCGACGGTGTGGGCGCTGGTCACGTTCGGCTGACTCACGCGGCGACGGGCTCGTAGGCGCCGGCCACCGCGGCCAGCGCCCACCGCATGCGCGGGGCGTACGTCTCGGGGTGGTCGCCGGCCTCCTGCGCCACGTACGCGGCGCACCACGACGGGTCGCCGCCGCACGCGCACAGCCGCTCGTCCACGGCCGAGCGGATCTGGGCGGGCGACAGCTCGTCGGAGGGCTGCAGGGGGGTGACGAAGAGCACCTGCGCCAGCTCGGTGGTGGTGATCATGTCGGGCTCCTCTCCGCGGTGCGCCGGGTTCCGGCGTCACTTGAGTAGACCGCGCGGAGCGGCGGAACTCATCGCAGAACGACACACTGCGTGCGCGCACTTGTCCTCATTGCAGGAGCGCGAGCAGCCCTGGCAGGGCGCGCGGGTGGGCCGCCACGTAGCTGCGCACGTCGGAGGCGCCCCTGACGCACTCGTCGTACGGGCCGCCGTCGAGCGCCCTGATCTCGATGCCCGCCTCCTGCGCGAGCAGCGCGCCCGCCGGCAGGTCGACCACGCCGGTGCGGTAGCCCACGATGCCGTCGATGTCGCCGCGGGCCAGCATCGCCCACGACAGCAGCGGCGTCCACAGCTGCAGCACCCTGCGGGCGTTGAGGTCGAGCGCCGCCTTCAGCCTGAGCACGGTCGGGTCCTCCCTGGCGATGCCGTAGCCCTGGATCCAGGCCAGCAGCGGGCCGTGGGGACTCGGTGCGTACGGGGCCGACAGCCGCCCGCCTGACGAGGCCAGCGCGCCCCCGCCCCTGACGGCCGACCACGTCTGTCCCGAGACGGGGTCGTGCACCACGCCGAGCTGCGGCAGCCCGGCCCGGCACAGCGCCACGCCCACCACGTACGCGGGCAGCCCGATCGCCACGTTGTTGGTGCCGTCGAGCGGATCGACCAGCCACGTCCACTCGCCGCCCCCGGAGCCGTTCAGCCCCGACTCCTCGGCGATCACCGCGTGCGAGGGGAAGGCCGTCAGAATCCGCTCCAGCAGCAGCTTCTCCGAGGCCAGGTCGAGGTCGGTCACCACGTCGCCGGCCGTGCCCTTGGCGTGCACGCGCAGCGCGCGCCTGGTGCCCTCCCTGATCAGCGCCCCCGCGGCCTCGGCGGCTTCGACGGCGACCGTGCGAGCGTGATCCAGGTCCATCGGCGTTGCCCTCTCAGGTGAGATGCGCGGTGATCAGCCGGACGGCCAGCGCCGTCTCGTCGGCGTCGAGCGGCTGCCTGGCCACGTGGTGCGCGCCGCCGCTGAGCGGGCCGAGCGACAGGTCGCGGCCACCTGGCCGGCCTCTGCCGAGCGCGATGGTGGCCGCCTCGCCGTCCTCCGGCACGACGCTGCTGTGGAAGCGGTCGGCGGCCAGCGTGTACGTCTCGCCCGGCCCGAAGACCTCCACCAGCCCCGTCGCGTGCCGCACGGTGCGGCCGGTGGGCGAGATCCGGTCGCCGTCGGCCCCGCTGACCACCTCGTAGACGCGGTGGGTGGCGCCGGCGCCCGCGTCGGCGACGACCGCGTGCACGTTGCGCACCTGGCCGTAGAGCACATGGCTCTCCAGGTCCCAGCTGTGGCAGTGGATCTGCGAGGTGGTGGTCTCGGCGCGGGCCAGCGCTTTCGACCACACGTGCAGGCACACGCCGTCGCCGCCGTCGCGCTCCAGCGGCAGGCAGACGAAGCCGAGCGGGTGGCGCACCGCGGTCAGGCCGGGCCGCGCCAGCTCCGCCAGGGCCCACGACCTGGCGCGCCCCTCGGCCACCGCCCGCCGGACGAGGTGGCGGCTCATGTGTACGGGTCCACGGCGCGCAGCGCCTTACGGGCGATGTCGACGACGTCGTGCCCGTTGTAGGACTTGGGCAGGGGCAGCCCCACACGCTCGAACAACTCCTGCACCTCCTCGATCGTGGGCTCGTCGCTCAGCGGCACCTTCCTGTACATCTCCAGCGGCACCCGCCGCGCCTGCTCGAAGCTCAGCCGCAGCTCGGTGTCGCAGTTCTCGTAGTAGAAGGTGTCGGCGAGCGCCGTCATGGCCTTGTTGGGGTCCTCGACCGTCATGATGAGGCGGCTGGAGGACAGGTCCCAGCGGAACGTGGTCATCGTGGACGACAGGCCGACCCCGATGTCGAGCAGGCCGTAGCGCTGGCGGTGCCAGAAGGCGGTCAGGACGGTCGCGTACGACTCCTTCCTGACCCGGTCGGTCGTCCACGTCTCGCCGGTGCCGTCGGGCGTGTCGGACAGCGAGCGGCGGTAGTGGGCGTACGTCTCGCACACCTCCAGGTCGGACGGGTCGATGACCTCGACGCGCACGGTGAGGTGGCGCTTGTCCCTGCGGGCCGCGGCCACGCACTGCGGCAGCGTCACGGCCCGCAGGTAGGTGCCGGTGCCGCCCTTGAACAGCCAGCGCGTGGTGTCGCGCCTGGCCTCGGCGTGGCACTGGGCGATCTCCTGCCTGCTGCCCAGCACGCGGACGAGCTGCAGCGCGTCGAGCGCGTGGCGGGTGCTGTGGGCCAGCGTCTCGATCTCCTCCAGGCGGGCGAGGCGCACCGGCAGCTCGGCCAGCGCGCCCGAGGTGATCGTCCGCTCGACGGGGGCCTGGCGGGCGCGGTCGCGCAGCAGCGCGGTGGCCACCAGCGCCATGATGACCAGGGACGACGAGTTCACCAGCTGCGTCTGGATCTTGTCGCCCTCGCTGCCGAAGATCTCCGGCGGCATGATGCCGAGCACGCCGACCACGAAGGCGAGCGCGAGCGCGATGGCGCCGTCGGCGTTGCGCGCCGCCCACGGGGCGGTCCGTCGCAAAGCCGCCTTCAACCGTCCCATGCGCCCCGCCCCGCCGTCCCGAACGATCAGTCAGTGCCCGTCGTCATGGTAACGACCGCGCCAGGTGACTGCCAGCTCACGCAAAGGCGGAAACCCCTGGCCGCACGGCGATATCTCCTCGCTTCCCCCGCGAGAGCGCCCGTGGCGGGCGGCGCGAGCCGCTGCTCGACGCCGCCCGCCCGGTGGGACCCGGCTCTGACGCTAGAACCAGCCGCGGCGGCGGGCCATCTGCTCCAGTCCGCGCTGCAGCGCCGCGTTCGCCGCCTGCGGCGGCTCGTCGTAGCGCACGGTGAACCGGTTGTACGCGTCATGGCTGGAGGTCAGGAAGCCGCCCCGCTTGTCGGCCTCCAGGATGACGTCCATCTGCCGCGGCCCGGCGATGAACGTCAGCTCCAGCTCGTTGAAGTGGCGCCGCCACTGCCCGCCCGCGTAATACTCGATCTCCTGGAAGAACGGCATCGTCGAGCCGTACAGCGTGCCGCGCTCCAGGTCGGCCTTCTTGAACTGGAAGCCCAGCCGGTCGAGTGCCCCGAGCACGTGGTCCTGGGCCGGCAGCGGGCCGACGCACAGCGGGTCGAGGTCGCCCTTGTCGAGGGCGCCCGCGAGCGCCAGCTCCGTCTGCACGCCCAGCTTCATGCCGTGCAGCGGATGCCCGGCGACCGCGCTGATCGGCGTCTCCCACGGCATCGCGATCTCGAACGGCTGCTGGTGCTGCGCGCCCGCCGCGAGCTGGAACGTCCCGGCCACCTGCTGGCGCAGGAAGCTGTAGCTCGTCTTGTACTCGTTGTCGCCCGACTCCACCTCGACCACGGCGGTCAGGTCGATGTGGATGCCCTCGACCTTGTAGTCGGAGTTGCCGCCACGGAAGTGGACGACGCCGCGCAGCGGCCCGCCCGGCCTCACACTCGTGTCGGTCAGCACCGTGTCGACCTCGACGCCCGCGCCGAAGGCGGCCATCAGTTTGCGGAACACCATGGGGTTCTCCTAAGCGGAAGGTGAGTTGCCATTCACGTTTCCCGCCCCCGTCCCCGAGATGCGGGGGAGCAGCTGGGCGAGCAGGAGGGTGCTGAGCGCGGAGTCCGACTGGCCCTGCTGGGTCCTGACGACCAGCGGCTGCGGCGCGTTCTCCGCGAGCTTGGCGCCGACGTCGAGGCGCCTGCGGGCCAGCTCGTACTGCAGCACGGCCCGGTTGTCCCGGTACGACTCGGCCAGCCGCCGCAGCGCCTTGGCCTCGTTCTCGGCGGCGGTCAGCTCGGCCCTGCCGCGCGCCTCGATCTCCCACGTCACGCGCTGCGCCTCGGTCTCCTGCTCCTCCAGCATGCGCGCCACGTCCTTGCGCGCGGTGTTGTAGGCGGCCTTGACCTCGACCACGCGGGCGTCACGGGTCTTCTTGGAGCGCTCGATCTCCATCAGCAGCGTGTCGATGCGGCGCTTGCGGGTCAGCTCCCACTCGCGCTCGTAGGCCGACATCTCCTTGGCGACCTTCTCGCGGGTGGCCAGGTGCTGCTGGTACTGGTCGGGCAGCTGCACGTCGGGGATGTTCGCGCCGGTGATGCGCACGCCGTAGCGGCCGAGCTGGCGGTTGAGCGCGTCCTGCATGTCGCCGACGTCGGAGCCGCGCAGGTCGTACGCGCGCTCGGTGTTGACGCGGCGGCTGCGCTGCCTGATGGCGTCCTGCACGGCGCTGGACAGCACCAGGTCGAAGTTGCCCGCACCGATCGTGCGGACGAACGCGACCGGGTCCACGATCCTGAACTTCAGGAAGAACTCGATCGACTTCAGCGGCACGTTCTCGGCCGTGGGGCAGGCCACGATCGGCGCCGAGTACGGGATCTCCGTCGAGGTGTCCACCACGGCGTCCACCCGGTCCCACGGCAGCCACAGGTAGTGGCGGCCGGGCGGGAGGGTGCCGGTGATGGCGCCCCAGCGGCTGCGCACGCCGGTGGTGCCCTCTTCGATCTCGATGATGGCCTTGCGCCACATCGTGAGCAGCGCGAGCAGCAGGAACACCAGCGCCGCGAACGCCGCGATCAGCGTGAAGTCGGTCATCACGGCCATGCCGGCGAAGTAGATCGCCAGGAACACCAGCGTCATCCACGCGAAGCCGCGCCGGTCCTTCGGGATGACGACCGGCACGAGCTGGCCCTGCTCGCCGCCGCGCAGGAGCTGGCGGATCTCACTCCAGGAGGCCAGCGACTCCTTGATCTTCGAGAATTCCCTGCTCATCAGATGCCACTCCCAGGCTGCTCTCCGTGGTGCTTACCGCCCGGCAGCAGCCGCTCGACGGTGCGCTCGAGGTCGGTGTCCGGCTCCGGCGTGTGCGGCGGCTCCTCCACCCCGGCCGCGGCCTTCTGCAGCAGGCCGGAGATCTCCCGCTCGCGGTCGCGTACGCGGGCCGCGATCTCGTCGAGCCTGCCCCGGATGGCGGCCATGTCCTCGGCGGAGAACAGCGCCGCGTCCTTGCCGCCCACGAGCTGCTGGGCGAGGACCAGGAAGTCGATGTCGGTCTCGTCGCCCACCTGCACCACCTGCGGCAGCCGGGTCGCGACGGACTCCAGCTTGGCCAGCAGGTCCTGCTGGAAGCGGTAGTCGAGGATCTCGGGCGCCTCGGCGGCCGACAGCGCCCTGATGTCCAGCGCCTGCGCCTCCAGGAGTGCGGCGTTGGCGTTGGCCGTGGACTCCGCCTCGACCAGGCGCTGCCTGGCCTGCGCGGTCGCCTGGTGGGTGGCGCGTTCGAGCGCGGTGTCCATGCGGGCCTGGTAGCCGGCGATCTCCGCCTGGATGGCGCTCAGCGTCTCCTGCAGCCCGGCCAGCTCCTTGACCAGGTCACCCTCGTTCTGCTCCTTGCGCAGCTGGAGCTCGTACTCGTAGGTGTAGGCCTCCTTGGCGACGCGCACCATCTCGGGCGCGGCCAGGTCCATGCGGTACTCCTGGCTGGACGGCTCGGCGTGCGTGATGTTCACGTCGGTCAGCCGCACTGCGGGCAGGAACTGCTGGTTGAGGCTCTCCAGCATGCCGAGCGTGCTCTCGCCGACGAGGTCGTAGATCTCCTCGGCCCGCTGGGCGTAGATGAGCGAGCGGGTGACCTCGCTGATGGCGTTCTGCAGCTTGGACTGGAAGCCGCTGACCGAGCCGAGCACGAAGATGAACTCCGCCGGGTTCTCGATCCTGAACTGCAGGAACAGGTCCACGCTCGCCTTGACGCCCTGCTGGGTGGGCGCCTCGCTGATCGGGGCGTTGAACGGGTACTCGCGCGTGGTGTTGACGATGTAGCTGACCCGCTTCCACGGGTTGAACAGCGTCACCCGCCCGGGGTCGGCGATGTGCACCAGCTTGCCGAACTGCGTGATGAGCGCCTTGCAGCCCTCGGGCACCATCACCACGCTGCGCCGCCACCACAGGAACGCGGCGGCCAGCACCAGCACCACCCAGTAGTGGGGGCCGAAGAGTATGTCGGCGTTCGGGACGATGTTGCCGAGCGCGCCGATGAGGCCGAGCAGCACGAGGATGCCCAGCGGCACGATCACCTTGGCGGTGCTGCCCTTGGGGATCACCACCGGGGAGATGACGTGCATCCCGTCTTCGGTGAAGCTGCGGTTGACGATCTCGCCGGCCTCGTTGAGCGAGGCCGTCCTGGCTTCGATGACGGTCCCCAGCGAGGGGCCGCCGTCGCGGGCCGCGGCGAAGTCGTGCGGGTTCAGCGCGAAGCCCTGACCGCCCTGACCGCTCTGGCCGCCTTGACCACCCGGCCCGGCCTGGCCGGTGTACTGCCCGACGGCCTGGCCGACGGCCTGGCGTACGTCACCCCCTTGGGCCACCGCCTGGGCTACGCCCCGTCCTGCCTGGATCAGTGCCTCTCTGGGTCGTGACATGAAACCTTCCTTTTCCGCTACAGGCGGATTCGACCGTATCGGCTACTGCTTACGGTTCGCTTGCAATGTGATGCCATATGGGTATTGCTGGCTGTAGCGAGAGCGCGACGATCGGCGATCACCGGCGCCTTCCCCGGCCGGCCCGGGCCTTCGCGGCGATGCCCTGCCCCGCCCGTTCGGGAGGAGCGGCCGCCCTGACCGTTTCTGTCGGTGGGGCCGCCTACAGTGGCAACATGCGACCGGTCACTGATTTGCAGCGGAAGGTGGCGCCCTTCGAGGTCGTCACCGAGATGACTCCATCGGGCGACCAGCCGACGGCCATCGCCGAGCTGGAGCGCCGCGTCAAGGCCGGGGAGAAGGACAGCGTGCTGCTGGGCGCCACCGGCACCGGCAAGACCGCCACCATCGCGTGGCTGATCGAGCGGCTGCAGCGGCCCGCCCTGGTCATGCAGCCCAACAAGACGCTCGCCGCGCAGTTCGCCAACGAGCTGCGCGAGATGCTGCCCAACAACGCGGTCGAATACTTCGTCTCCTACTACGACTACTACCAGCCTGAGGCGTACGTCCCGCAGAGCGACACCTATATCGAGAAGGACTCGTCGATCAACGACGAGGTCGAGCGGCTGCGCCACTCGGCCACCAACTCGCTGCTCACCCGCCGCGACACCATCGTGGTCGCGTCGGTGTCGTGCATCTACGGCCTGGGCACGCCGCAGGAATACGTCGACCGCATGGCCCGCCTGCGCGTCGGCATGGACATCGACCGCGACCAGCTCCTGCGCCGCCTGGTCGACATGCAGTACACCCGCAACGACCTGGCCTTCACCCGCGGCACGTTCCGGGTGCGCGGCGACACCATCGAGATCATCCCGAAGTACGAAGAGCTGGCCGTGCGCATCGAGATGTTCGGCGACGAGATCGAGAAGCTCTCGACCATGCATCCGCTCACCGGCGAGGTCATCACCGAGGACGAAGAGCTCTACATCTTCCCCGCCTCCCACTACGTCGCGGGCGAGCAGCGCATGGCGGCGGCCGTGGCCGGCATCGAGGCCGAGCTGGCCGAGCGGCTGTCCGAGCTCGAGCGGCAGGGCAAGCTGCTGGAGGCACAGCGGCTGCGGATGCGCACGACGTACGACATCGAGATGATGCGGCAGATCGGCACCTGCTCCGGCATCGAGAACTACTCGCGCCACATGGACGGCCGCGAGCCGGGCAGCGCGCCCAACACGCTGCTCGACTACTTCCCCGAAGACTTCCTGCTGGTCCTCGACGAGTCCCACCAGACCGTCCCGCAGATCGGCGCCATGTACGAAGGCGACGCCTCCCGCAAGCGCACGCTGGTCGAGCACGGGTTCCGGCTGCCGTCGGCGCTCGACAACCGGCCGCTGAAGTGGGAGGAGTTCCTGGAGCGCATCGGCCAGACCGTCTACCTGTCGGCCACGCCCGGCCCCTACGAGCTGGGGCGGGTCAAGGGCGAGGTGGTCGAGCAGGTCATCCGCCCGACCGGCCTGGTCGACCCCGAGATCGTGGTCAAGCCCACCAAGGGCCAGATCGACGACCTGGTCCACGAGATCCGCGAGCGGGCCGAGCGCGACGAGCGCGTGCTGGTCACCACGCTGACCAAGAAGATGGCCGAAGACCTCACCGACTACCTTCTCGAGCTCGGCATCCGGGTCCGCTACCTGCACAGCGAGGTCGACACGCTGCGCCGCATCGAGCTGCTGCGCGAGCTGCGCGTCGGCGAGTACGACGTGCTGGTCGGCATCAACCTGCTGCGCGAGGGCCTCGACCTGCCCGAGGTGTCGCTGGTGGCCATCCTCGACGCCGACAAGGAGGGCTTCCTGCGCTCGGAGACGTCGCTGATCCAGACCATCGGCCGGGCCGCCCGTAACGTGTCGGGCCAGGTCCACATGTACGCCGACAAGGTCACCCCCTCCATGGAGCGGGCCATCGACGAGACCAACCGGCGCCGCGCCAAGCAGATCGCCTACAACGAGGCCAACGGCATCGACCCGCAGCCGCTGCGCAAGAAGATCGCCGACATCCTCGACTCGCTGCAGCGCGAAGACGCCGACACCCAGCAGCTCATGGGCGGCGGCCGCCAGCAGTCCCGAGGCAAGGCCCCGGTCCCCGGCTTCGCCGCCCGCCAGGCCGGCCAGCACGCCAAGGCGATCGCCGGTGAGATGCCACGCGCCCAGATGGAATCCCTGATCGAGTCGCTGACCGAGCAGATGCACCAGGCCGCCGCCGACCTCCAGTTCGAGGTGGCCGCCCGCCTCCGCGACGAGATCAAGGAACTGAAGCGCGAACTCCGCGACATGCGCGAAGCAGGCGTCCAGTAGGAAAACCAAGCGTGAGGCGCCCCTGCACGGGGTGAGCCTCACGCGAGGCGTATCCCGTGAAGCGACCCCGCTGGGATGCGGCGGCCCACCAGCAGCGGCGTCGCCGTGCGGCGGTGTTCCCGTGCGGCGGAGTCTCCTTGCGGCGGTTCCCGCCACGAAGGGCGACCGTGCGGCGGAGTCTCCTTGCGGCGGTTCGCGCCACGAAGGGCGACCGTGCGGCGGTACCCGCGCCAAGGATGCCGTGAGGCGGCCCCGGCGCGGCGGCCCCGTCGTGCGGCTGGCTCCCTGCCCTGCGTGGCGGGTACCTGTAACGCAGGGTGCCGTGGCGCGAGGCTTGTGTGTGGCAGGCGGCTCCGGCAGGCTCGCGTGAGGTGAGGGAGCGGCTGTGAGGTGGCGTGTGACCTGGGGGAATGCTTTACCTACTGGGGGGCAGCGTCCAGGGTATGAACAAGTCGATCATCGGTGCCGTGGTCGGTGCCACGGTGCTCGCGGGAGGCTGCGGCGCCGTGACGAGCGAGGCGGAGCGACTGACCGTACGTTCCTCGCCGACCCTCGGCACGCCCACCGCCGTTCCCACCGACAGCCCGGCTGACAGCCCGACCGGCACACCGACCGGTGAGGGGACCGGCAGTCCTGCGCCGGCCGACGCCCAGGCCAGCTTGGAAGGTCTCAAGCAGGCCGGGCAGGCCGCGATCGCGGCAGTGCCCGGCTCCAAGGTCATCTCCATGGAGAGCGAGGAGAACGGCCGCCGCTGGGAGGTCCAGATCGTCGGCGAGGACGGCACCGAGCACCAGCTCGACGTCGAGGGCGGCAAGGTCGTCAACGGTCCCACCACCGAGGAGGACGACGCCGACGACAAGGCCAAGCACCGCGAGCGGTTGGCCGCGGCCAAGCTCGACTACGCCCAGGCCGCCGACAAGATCGTCGCCGCGGTCCCCGAGGGGCGCATCACCGAGCTGAACCTGGACGACGAGCAGGACAAGACCGTCTGGGAGTCCGACGTGATCACACCCAACGGCACCAAGCAGGAAGTCGCCATCGACGCCGCAACCGGCGAGATCACCCGCAAGAGCGGCTACACCTCCTGACCACGGCCCCCGAGACCAACCCCCCAACCCCTCATCCCGCAGGACACCGCCCGCAGGACCGCAGCCCGAGGACCATCCTCTTTACCGCTGAGTCCGTCCGTCACGGAGGCTGCCTGACGTGGGGACGGCGGGACTGGAGATGGGCGGGGTGCGCGGGCCCCGTGAGCGGTCCTGCTGAGAGCGCACATGCCTGCCAAGGGGCGGTCAGGTTCTGGTGGGGGAGTCCAAGGCGGCGAGGGTGGTGTGGAGCCAGGTCAGCTCGGCTTGGGTGGTGGCGCGGGCGATGGTGAGGAGGCCCTGACGGAAGGGGTCGGGGAACTCCTCGGCGGCCATGGGGCGGGGGCCGTCGTAGAAGAAGCTCGTTGGTTGTTCCAGGAAGGCCAGACGTCGCCTGAGGACGTTCGCCTGGTCCTCTGGGTCGGTCAGGTGGCGGAGGAAGGCCAAGAGCGTGAACCAGCGGTTTTCGTCGCTGATGTCGAGGTCGGCCGGGTCGCGGAGGCGGCGTTCGAGCTCCTCCTGGCCCTCCTGAGTCAGATAGAGCATGCGGCGGGGGGCCGCGGCGGCGCCTGGCTCGTCCTTTCTGAGCAGCCGGCCGGCCGCGGCCAGGCGTTTGATCGCGGGGTAGAGGGTGCCGTCGGCGACCGGGCGTACGTGGCCCATCAGGGCGGCCACCCGCGTACGCAGGTCGTAACCGTGCAACGGCTGATCCCTGAGAAAACCCAGGATGGCCAGCTCCAGCATGCTTCCGATCATACCTCGGCATCGATATATATTGAGACCGATACACGAGGAGAGCCTTCATGCACGATGCCATCGTCCACCCCGGCGGCGCCCGCATCCGCTGGGTCGAGCTGCCGGGCGCGGAGCCGGCCCGTGTCTACGTTCACGGCCTCGGCGCCACCTCTGCCCCCTACTACGCGGAGGTCGCGGCCCACCCGCTGCTGCCGCGCCACCGTTCCCTCCTCATCGACCTGCTCGGGTTCGGCATCAGCGACCGGCCGCAGGACTTCTCGTACACGCTGGAGGCCCACGCCGACGCCCTCGCGGAGGCGTTGCACAAGGCGGGGGTGGAGGGCGCGTCGATGATCGCGCACAGCATGGGCGGGGCGGTCGCCGTCGTGCTGGCCGCCCGCCACCCCGGCCTGGTGGCCGACCTGGTCCTGGTGGACGCCAACCTCGACCCCTACCCGGCGACACCCGTACGCCCGGGCACCAGCGGCATCGCCGCCTACGGCGAGGAGGAGTTCGTGTCGGGCGGCTGGAAGGAGGTGCGCGACCGGGTGGGGCCGCACTGGTGGTCCACGATGCGCCTGGCCGATCTGCGCGCCCTGCACCGTACGGCGGTCAGCCTGGCCCGCGGCACCACACCGGCGATGCGGGAGCTGCTGGCCGGGCTGACGATCCCGCGCGCCTTCCTGTTCCCCGAGGGTGACGAGCCGGCCGGGGCCGAGGAGCTGCGGGCGGCCGGTGTGCGGGTGCTGGGCATCCCGGAGTCGGGGCACACCATCATGCTCGACAACCCCGAAGCGTTCGCGCGCACCCTCAAGACTCTCCTCCCCGCGTGAGGCAGGATCCAGCGGGCTCCTTGCGTGAGGTGCGGCATCCAGCGGGACCTCCTCGCGTGAGGCGGCGGGATCCGGCGGGATTGAGCGGGCCGGCGGCCGTCGCCGCCACATCAGGGGAGGTCTTTGCGCTCCTGCATCGTGCGGCGGTAGAGGTCGTCGATCTCGTCGAGGGGGTCGGGAGCCTGGCGGCGGGCCTCGATCTCGAGGTCGGTGCGCTGGCCGAGGTCGGCGATGCCGGCCCCGGTGTGGTGCACCTGGTCGCTCAGCAGGTCGGCGCGCAGGCGGGCGCACATGGCGGTCAGCGTGGCCTGGTGCTGGCGCAGCCGGTCGAGGGTGGCGTGGTCGACGTAGGGGGACAGGCGGCGCTGCTGGGCGTACATGCCGAGCTGCTGGTCGTGCACGTCGGCCTGGGCGGTGAGGTCGGCGAGCAGCCGGGGCAGCTCACCGAGCCCCCAGCCCTGACGCTGGGCCTGCTCGACGGCCTGCCGGGTGAGAGCGACCTCGCGGCGCAGGTCGAGCCGGAGCCGCTCGACCTCGGCGGCGTCGCCGGTGCCCATGGCGTTGACGTGGGTCGTGATGCGGGAGGTGGCCTCCCTGGCCTTGACCGCGGCCTTCTTGCCCAGCTTGACCAGCAGCCAGATGCCCAGCCCGCCCAGAAGCAGGAGGAACGCCAGGACCACAAGGACGACGACTAGGAACTCGCTGATCTCCGCCACCTCCTGCTCGGTGCTGCTGCTTTGAAGGATAGTGCCGATCGGGCGCGCCGCGCGATGAGCGTCCCTAGCAAGCCCTTGATCGGGAGCGGGCGCTGTGCTGACATGGCGGCAGGGATCACGCTCACGAAGGGCGGGGCAGGCGTGCTGGACGGCAAGGTCGTCATCATCACCGGCGGGGCGAGGGGCATGGGAGCGGCGACCGCCCGGAGGTGTGCGGCGGCAGGCGCCCGTCTCGTGCTCACCGACGTGCTCGCCGAGGAGGGCGCGGCCACCGCCAAGGAGCTGGACGCCAGGTTCGTCGCCCACGACGTGACGAGTGAGGACGCCTGGGCGGCCGTGGTGGAGGAGACGGTGGACGCGTACGGGCGGCTCGACGGCCTGGTCAACAACGCCGGCATCGCCACCGCCCAGCTCATCGAACAGCAGTCACTGGCCGACTTCGAGCGGGTCATCCGGGTCAACCTGACCGGCACCTTCCTCGGGCTCAAGGCGGTGCTCGGCGCCATGCGGGCGTCGGGCGGCGGCGCGATCGTCAACCTGTCGTCGGTCGCGGGGCTGTTCGCGCTGCCGGGCACCGGCGGGTACGGGGCGTCGAAGTGGGGCGTACGCGGGCTCACCAAGATCGCGGCGGTGGAGTTCGCCAAGGACCGCATCCGCGTCAACTCCGTCCATCCCGGGATGATCGTCACCCCCATGACCCTGCCGCTGGGCGCGGTGTCGGGGGAGGGCACGTTAGCGCTGGCCCCGGCCGGGCGGTGGGGAGAGCCCGAGGAGGTCGCGGAGGCGATCGCGTTCCTGCTGTCCGACGCCGCCTCGTACGTCACGGGCGCCGAGCTGGCCGTGGACGGCGGCTGGACGGCGGGCGAGGCCGCGCTGGCGCCGAAGAACGGAGGCTAGGTGCCGTACGCGCAGGTCGAACCCGACGTCAGTCTCTTCTACACCGACGACGGCGACACCATGAGCGCGCCGCCGCTGCTGCTCGTGCACGGCTGGGGCACCGACTCCCACCAGTGGTCCTGGCACATCGACGCCCTCGCGGAACGGCACCGCGTCATCGCGGTCGACCTGCGCGGCCACGGCTACTCGTCGGTCCCCGAGACCGGTAACACGCCGCGCGCGATGGCCGCCGACCTCGACGCCCTGCTCGACCGGCTCGGCATCCCGCAGGTCGTGGCCGTCGGCCACTCCATGGGCGGCCAGGTGGTCTCGATCCTGGCCGTCGAGCATCCCCGGCGGGTGCGGGCGCTCGTCACCCTCGACCCCGGCTACGGCATGAGCGCCGAGATCGCCGCCGGCTTCCCTCGGATGATCGCGGGCCTGCGCGGCGAGCGGCCGCACGAGGCCGCCGAGCGCATCGACGAGTGGTGCACGAACGCCGCCACCCCCGCCCTCATCAGGCGCTGGCACAAACGCCGCCTGTACGGCATGCCGCCGCACGTGCTGGCGGAGGCGTTCGAGGCCATGTTCGTCACCGGGGACGCCATCGGCGTGCGCCCGGCCAGCGACGACTACCTGGCGCGCAGGCGGTGCCCGGTGTTGTCGATCTGGGCCGATCCGGGGCGCGCGCAGTGGGAGAGCGGGCTGCTCAAGGACCCGGCGTCGGCGGTGCTGTGCTGGAAGGGCGCGAGCCACCGGCTGCACGAGGAACGTCCCGAGGACTTCGTATCCGCCGTGGAGGGCTGGCTGCGCCGCCTATGAAGCCGCCTATGAAGCCATATGTAAAGCCGCTCGAAAAGCCGCTGAAAAGCCGCTGTAAGAGCCGCCTCTGAAACCGGCTCTGGACCCGCCTCTAGACCCGCCGAGGCGGGTGGACCTCTCTGCGGCGGGCGCGGGCCCGGCGCACCCGGCGGATCAGCAGCCAGGCGACCACGGCCAGCACGAGCAGCGCGACGATCACCAGCACGGGCGCGAACACCGCGACCAGGCTCATCCCGACAGATCCGGCGTCCTCGGCGGTGCTCAGCACCGGCGCGCCGAACCCGGCCGTGCCCGCGTTGACCACCGGGCGCACGAGGGACTTGACCGCGTGGACGGCGAGCGCCGCCACGATGCCGATCAGCCACCCCGCCCACGGGTTCTCGGTCATCCACGCGGAGCGCTCGAACTCGGCGGCGGCCGCGGTGGCGGAGAAGACCACGCCGCCGGAGGCCGGGCGGACCACGGTCTGGATGATGTCGTTGACGCTGTCGATCGCGGGCACCTTGTCCAGCACCAGCTCGGCGGCCAGCAGCACGGCGATGATCGCGAGCACGCCCCAGTGCGACAGCCAGGTGTAGCCGTCGGGCAGGCGTACGGCGTCGGTGACGTTGGCGAGCACGCCCACGACCAGGAGGGGGATGTAGGCGTTGAGGCCGGCGGCCGTGGACAGGCCCAGACCGGTCAGAGCGGCGAGCATCCCTTTAGTCTGCCTCTTAGTCCGGTCTGGCCGCCTCGTCCATGAAATCGCCGAGCGCGCGATCGGTGAACTCGCTCAGCGCCCGGTCGTACTTCTCCATGCCCCACGACCAGAAGTCGAAGTCGATGGTGTCGTTGGCGCCGTCCTGGATGGAGGCCCACAGCGTCCAGCCGTACTTGGACATCAGGCCGAGCAGCCGGGCGCGGGCGATCTTGTGGCGCAGGCGGCGGCCGTAGTAGGCGGTGACCAGCTCCTCCAGGTGGCCGGGCGGCAGGTCGGACTCGCTCCAGACGTTGCCCAGCTCGAAGCAGGCGTCGTTGTTGCCGGAGTACTCGTAGTCGATCAACCACAGGCGTTCGCCGTCGTCGAGGATGTTGCCGGGCAGCAGGTCGTTGTTGCACGGCACGGTGCCCTCGTCCCTGACCGCCAGGCACGCCCTGATCTGGGCGACGACGGGCATGAAGTCGAGGTAGCGGGGCGGCAGCCGGAAGCCGCGCTCGCGGACGATCGCCAGATAGCGCCGCTGCACGTCGAACATGTCGAAGTCGCGGACGAAGCGCGGCCCCGCGTGCAGCCGCCGGCACGCCTCGGCCACCCGGGGCAGGTTGGCCGGGTCGTGCAGGTCGGTCTCGGTGAACGTGCGCGCGGAGACGTACCCCACGACCAGGACGCCCAGGTCGGGCAGGTAGTCGTGCACCGGCGCCCCGACCCCCGCCGCGGCCGCGGCGAGCGAGTTGGCGTGCTCGGCGTCCCTGTCGATGGCCAGCAGCGCGCCGTCGCTGGCCTGCACGCGCACGACGTACGCGCCACGCGGGGTGGTGACCTTGTAGTTGTGGTTGGTGAGCCCGCCGGGCAACTCCTCCACGGAGCGCGGCACGCCGGACAGCAAGGGGATGCGATCGAGCACCTCTGGCGCGGCCATGCTCGATGCTAGCTCCGCCGTCCTAAACGGTCTAGACCTTTCAGGGTACGCGGGTTAGCCTCGCGACCATGAGCGACTCGGCCCGCATCGTGATCATCGGCGGCGGGGTGGGCGGCGCGTCCGTCGCCTACCACCTCACCCAGCTCGGCGAGCGCGATGTGGTGCTGCTCGAACGCGACGCGCTGACCAGCGGCTCCACCTTCCACTCGGCGGGGCTCGTCGGCCAGCTGCGCGCCGACCCCACGCTGACCAGGATGAACCAGTACTCCGTCGAGCTCTACCGCACGCTCGACGCCGGCTGGACCGAGTGCGGCGGCATCAAGCTGGCCTCCACGCCCGAGCGCATGGAGGAGATCCGCCGCCAGATCGGCTGGGCGCGCACGTTCGGGCTGCCGCTTGAGGAGATCTCGGTGGCCGAGGCGGCCGAGCTGTTCCCGCTCATGGACCCTGAGGGCGTGGTCGGAGCCGCGTACCTGCCGACGGACGGGCAGATCGACCCGTCGCAGCTCTGCTACGCCCTGGCCGAGCGCGCCCGCGCGGGCGGCGCGAAGCTGCGCACCGGCACCCGCGTGCTCGGCATCGACGTGACCGGCGGCCGGGTCACCGGCGTGCGCACCGACCAGGGCGACATCGCCTGCGAGATCGTGGTCAACTGCGGCGGCATGTTCGCCGCCGAGATCGGCCGCATGGCCGGGGTGCGCGTCCCGATCGTGCCCATGTCGCACCAGTACGTGGTGACCGACGCCTTCCACGACCACGCGAACCTGCCCACGCTGCGCGACCCCGACCTGCTCGTCTACTACCGGCAGGAGGTGCGCGGCCTGGTCATGGGCGGCTACGAGCGCCGCTGCGCCCCCTGGACCGCCGGGCCTGACGCGTACGACGCGATCCCCGCCGACTTCAACGGCCGCCTGCTGCCCGAGGACTGGCCCAGGTTCGAGGAGATCTCCGACAACTCGCGCGTCCGCGTGCCCGCGATGGCCGACGTCGGCATCCGCAAGCTGATCAACGGGCCCGAGGCGTTCACCCCCGACAACGAGTTCTGCCTGGGGGAGACCGAGGTCGGCGGGTTCTTCGTGGCGGCCGGGTTCTGCGCGCACGGCATCGCGGGCGCGGGCGGCATCGGCAAGGTCATGGCCGAGTGGATCGTCGAGGGCGAGCCCGGCATGGACCTGTGGCACATGGATGTGCGCCGCTTCGGCCGCCACTACCGCTCGCCGTCGTACACGCTCAAGCGGGCGGTCGAGAACTACGAGACGTACTACGACATCCGCTACCCCGGGCACGAGCGCTCGGCGGGCCGGCCGCTGCGGGTCTCGCCCGCCTACGGCTGGCACGCCGCCCATGGCGCCGCCTTCGGCGAGAAGTCCGGCTGGGAGCGGGTCAACTACTACACCGCGAACGAGCTGCCGGGCGAGGACGAGCGGCCCGCGGGATGGGCAGGGCGGTCCTGGTCGTCGGCGATCGGGGTCGAGCACCGCGCCACGCGTACGGCGGCCGGGCTGTTCGACGAGAGCTCGTTCGCCAAGATCGAGGTGACCGGGCCCGACGCCGCCGAGCTGCTGGAATGGGTGTGCGACAACCGGGTCGCCCGCGACGTGGGCGCCGTCACGTACACGCAGGCGCTCAACCGGCGCGGCGGCATCGAGTGCGACTTCACCGTCACCCGGCGCGGCGAGCGGGAGTTCCTCGTCGTCACCGGCACCGCGTTCGGCGCCCACGACCTCGGCTGGCTGCGCAAGCAGGCGGCCCGCACGAGCGCGGACGTCAGGATCGCCGACGTCACCGGCCAGTACGCCTGCTTCGCGCTGTGGGGGCCGCGGGCCCGCGACGTGCTCGCCGGGCTGACGCCCGAGCCCGCCGGCCTCCCGTTCATGACGGCGCGCGAGCTCACCGTGGCGGACGTGCCGGTGCTGGCGCTGCGGGTGACGTTCGTGGGGGAGCACGGCTGGGAGCTGTACTGCTCCAG
Organism: Nonomuraea sp. NPDC004580; assembly: GCF_040609855.1. Classification (NCBI taxonomy): domain Bacteria; kingdom Bacillati; phylum Actinomycetota; class Actinomycetes; order Streptosporangiales; family Streptosporangiaceae; genus Nonomuraea; species Nonomuraea sp. NPDC004580. Next base: position 49,381 of record NZ_JBEXLH010000057.1, read on the forward strand.
CGAGTACGGGCTCGCGCTCTGGCAGGCGCTCTGGGCGGCGGGACGGCCGCACGGGCTGGTGGCCGGCGGCTACCGGGCCATCGACAGCCTGCGCCTGGAGAAGGGCTACCGGGTGTGGGGCGCCGACCTCGGACCCGAGACGACACCGTACGAGGCGGGCCTCGGCTTCTGCGTCAAACCGGACAAGGACTTCCTCGGCAAGGACGCGCTCGACCCCCGGCCCGCGCGCCGGCTGCGCTGCCTGACGCTGGACGACCCGCGCGCCGTCGCCCTCGGCAACGAGCCGGTACGCCTCGCCGGCCGCGTCGTCTCCCGCGTCACCTCCGGCGGCTACGGCTACACCGCCCGCGCCTCCATCGCCCACGCCTACCTGCCCGCGGACGAGAGCGCGCCGGGCGCGCCCGTCGAGATCGAGGTGGAGGGCCGGTGGGTGCCCGGCACCGTGGTCAAGGGGCCGGTGGTGCCGTGACGCCGCTGCGTACGGAGATGCGCACCCGGTCGGGGCGGAACAGGTCGAGCGCGTACTCCACGGGGACGCCGCCCGCCGCGTAGGCGGTGCGCTCGATCAGCATGAGCGGCGCGCCCGCCTCGATGCCCAGCTCCGCCGCGTCGGCCGGCTCGGCGACCACCGGGTCGAGGTGCTCGACCGCCGTGCGAGGGCGCAGGTCGTAGCGGGCGGCGAGCAGGTCGTACAGGGAGCCGGTCAGGTCCTGGTCGAGCAGTCCTGGCAGGGCGGGGAAGTAGGAGCGCTCCAGCGCGACAGGGGAGCGGCCCGCCGAGCGCACCCGCGCCACCTCGTGCACCGGCTCGCCCGCCGGGACGCCGAGCGCCACCGCGGCGGCGGCCGGCGCGGGCACGGTGGCGGCCCGCAGGACGCGTGCCTCGGCCCGCAGGTGGGCGCGGCGCATCTGCTCGGTGAACCCGGCCAGCCCCGTCAGGTCGCACTCGATGCGCGGCCCCGGCGGCGGCTTCGCCACGAACGCGCCGCCCGACCTGCCGGGCACGCGCAGCAGCACGCCGTCGCGTTCGAGGGTGGAGAGCGCCTGCCTGAGCGTCATCCTGCTCACGCCGAGCCGCCCGGCCAGCTCCCGCTCGCCGGGCAGCCGGTCACCCGGCGCCAGCTCGCCGCCGGCGATCGAGTCGAGCAGCCAGCGCTCGATCTGCACGTGCGCGGGGACGCCGGTGCCGCGCTCCAGCTCAGGCGGGGTCCCGACCACAGGCGCAGGGTACCTCTTGCCGCCGGCTTGGCAACGCCTTGGGGGTGGGCGAAAAGGGCGGGGAAGCCGCGTTCGCCCCCGCCGTCACTCAGCCGTGCGGCCGTCCCGCCGCGTCGTCCCGCCGCGTCGTCCAGCCGCGTCGCCCGGCCGTCCCGCCGCGTCGCCCGGCCGCGTCAGTCCGCCGTGAGGCGGCCCAGGCGTTCGACCGCCTCGCCGAACTCGCTGACCAGGTCGTAGACGACATCCCTGGCCGGGCGTACCTGGTCGAGCTGGCCGACGACCTGCCCGACGAAGTAGTTGACCAGCTCCACGGCGCCGGGCTCGCCCTTCTCCGCCGCCGCCCCGATCCGCGCCATCGCGCCCTCGGCCAGCAGCAGCTGCAGCGGCATGCCCAGCGGGCCGGGGCTCTCCTGCCCGGAGTCCCACTCCTCGGTCCAGGCGGACTTGAGCTGGCGGGCCGGCTTCCCCGTTCGGGAGCGCGACCGTACGGTGTCCAGTGACGAGGCCGCCAGCAGCTTCCGCTTGACCGCCGGAGAGGTCTCGGCCTCCTCGGTCGTCAGCCAGAGCGAGCCGCACCACACGCCCTCCGCGCCGAGCGCCATGGCCGCAGCCATCTGCCGCCCTGACGCGATGCCGCCCGCGGCCAGCACGGGCACCGGCGCGACCGCGTCCACGACCTGCGGCACCAGCACCATCGTGGAGACGTCGCCGGTGTGGCCGCCCGCCTCCGTGCCCTGCGCCACGATGAGGTCGGCGCCGGCCTCGACCTGCCTGCGCGCGTGCTCGACGGTGCCCACCAGGGCCGCCACCGGCACGCCCGCCTCCCTGGCCTTCGTCACCATCTCGGGCGGCGGCGGGCCAAGGGCGCTGGCGATCAGTCCGATCCGGTGCTTCAGCGCAACGTCGATCAGCCCGGTCGCGCCGGCCGCGGTGACCCGCCGGCCCATCTCGTCGGCGGTCGCGCTCATCGGCCGGCCAGGGGCGCTGACGCCGTACTTGTTCAGAAGGTGGGTGACGAAGTCGCGGTGCCGGTCGGGGACGGCGTCCATGAGGTGCACGCGCCGGTCGTGCGCCGATGAGTCGATCTTGCCGGGGACGAGAACGTCCACTCCGTACGGCCGGCCGCCCACCCGCTCGTCCAGCCACGTCAGCTCGGTGTCGAGCTGCTCGGGCGAGTACGCGACCGCGCCCAGCACCCCGAACCCGCCCGCGTTCGTGACGGCGGCCACCACGTCGCGGCAGTGGCTGAAGGCGAAGAGCGGAAACTCGATCCCCAAACGCTCACTTATCGCGGTGCGCATGAACCGACGCTAACGGTCAGAAGGTTGTTCGGTCCATCCCCTGGAGCTCAGGTCGTCGCGTCGAACGTGACGGGCGCGTGCCAGCCCAGCTCGGGCGTGTAGCCGCGGACCCGCCTGGCCGGCACCCCGGCCACCACGCTGTGGTCGGGGAACTCGCCGCGCACCACCGCGCCGCCCGCCACCACGCACTGGCGGCCCAGCGTGGTGCCCGGCAGGATGATCGCGCCCGCGCCCAGCCAGGAGCCCGCGCCGATGGAGACCGGGCTGTTGCGCGGCCACTGCCGGCCGATCGGCACCTCGGGGTCGTCGTAGACGTGGTTCTGGTCGGTGATGTAGACGTACGGGCCGGTGAAGACGTGGTCACCGATGTCGATGGACTGGTGCGCGACGATGTGCGAGCCCCTGCCGATCGAGCAGCCGCCGCCGATGCGCAGGATGGGGCCGTCGCCGAGGTCGTGCCCCGGCATCATGCCGCACGACAGCGACACCCGCTCGCCCACGAGCGTGTGCTCGCCGATCTCCATCCACTGCTCGCCGAAGATCGCGCCAGGGGGGAAGGCGATGCTGACACCGTCGCCGAGCCGGGCGAATCGGTAGCCCGCGGGAGTGGACGGAGTGATCGCCCCGGCGTGCCGGACCGCCGTGTACGTAAGGTGAATCAACGCGCCCAAAGCCCGCCGAACGAGTGACATAGGGACCAAAGTTACCGCTAGGTCAAGCCGTTCGGGCATGTGAGGGGCGTTGTTTGATATCCTGAGAGCCCGTGGACACTTCGACCACACCTCGAGCCACGGGAGCCCCTTTGCGCAGCGCATCGCAAACCAAGCATCTGTTCGTCACCGGCGGTGTCGCCTCCAGTCTCGGCAAGGGGCTCACGGCATCCAGCCTCGGTCGCCTTCTCAAGGGGCGCGGTCTCAGGGTCACCATGCAGAAGCTCGACCCTTACCTCAACGTCGACCCCGGCACCATGAACCCGTTCCAGCACGGCGAGGTGTTCGTCACCGACGACGGTGCCGAGACCGACCTCGACGTCGGCCACTACGAGCGGTTCCTCGACACCAGCCTGCTCGGCTCGGCCAACGTGACCACCGGGCAGGTCTACTCCAACGTCATCGCCAAGGAGCGCCGCGGCGAATACCTGGGCGACACCGTGCAGGTCATCCCGCACATCACCAACGAGATCAAGGACCGCATCCGGGGCATGGCCGGTCCTGACGTGGACGTGGTCATCACCGAGGTGGGCGGCACGGTCGGCGACATCGAGTCGCAGCCGTTCCTGGAGGCCGTCCGCCAGATCAGGCACGAGGTGGGCCGCGACAACGTGTTCTTCCTGCACGTGTCGCTGCTGCCGTACATCGGGCCGTCGGGCGAGCTCAAGACCAAGCCGACCCAGCACAGCGTGGCCGCGCTGCGCAGCATCGGCATCCAGCCCGACGCGATCGTGCTGCGCTCCGACCGGCCGGTGCAGACGGCCATCAAGCGCAAGATCAGCCTGATGTGCGACGTCGACGAGGACGCCGTCGTCTCCGCCGTCGACGCGGCCTCCATCTACGACATCCCCAAGGTGCTCCACGCCGAGGGCCTCGACGCGTACGTCGTGCGCCGGCTCGGCCTGCCCTTCCGCGACGTCGACTGGACCGAGTGGGAGCAGCTCCTGCGCCGGGTGCACCGCCCGGCCAAGGAAGTCACGATCGCCCTCGTCGGGAAATATATCGATTTGCCGGACGCGTACCTCTCGGTCACCGAGGCGCTGCGCGCCGGCGGCTTCGCCAACGACGCCCGCGTCAACATCCGCTGGGTCAAGAGCGACGACTGCGAGACCCCCGAGGGCGCCGAGCGCGAGCTCGACGGCGTCGACGGCGTGCTGATCCCCGGTGGTTTCGGCGTCCGCGGCATCGAGGGCAAGATCGGCGCCATCCGCCACGCCCGCGAGAACAAGATCCCGCTGCTCGGCATCTGCCTCGGCATGCAGGGCATGGTCATCGAGGCCGCCCGCAACATGGCCGGCATCGAGGACGCCAACTCCTCCGAGTTCGACCCCGACACCAAGCACCCGGTCATCTCCACCATGGCCGACCAGGAGGACGTCATCGCCGGCGAGCGCGACATGGGCGGCACCATGCGGCTCGGCAGCTACACCGCCAAGCTCGGCGAGGGCACGCTGGCCAGGCACCTCTACGGCGGCAAGGCCAAGGCCGACGAGCGCCACCGCCACCGCTACGAGGTCAACAACGCCTACCGCGAGCGGCTCGAGCAGGTCGGCCTGGTCTTCTCCGGCCTGTCGCCCGACGGCCGGCTGGTCGAGTACACCGAGCTGCCCCCCGAGATCCACCCGTTCTTCATCGGCACCCAGGCGCACCCCGAGTTCCGCTCCCGGCCCACCAGGGCCAACCCGATGTTCAAGGGCCTCGTCGGAGCCGCGCTCGTCTACGCCGACAGCCGCGTCGGCAGCGCCAAGGTGCACCCGTGAACGGCCACCCCAACGGCTCGTCGCCGCAGGGCGCCGCGGGCGGGCGGCTGATCGCGGACACGCCCGAGTCATGGGACGTCGTCGAATCCCGCCACCGCTTCAAGGGCCACATCATCGACGTCGTCACCGACACGGTCAGGATGCCCCGCGACGAGGTCGCCGAGCGCGACTACGTCGTCCATCCAGGAGCCGTCGCCGCGCTCGCCCTCGACGAGCACGACCGCGTCCTGCTCATCAGGCAATACCGCCACCCCACCCGCCACCTGATGTGGGAGCTGCCCGCAGGGATTCGCGACGTGGCGGGCGAACCGCTGGTCGAGACCGCCGCGCGAGAGCTCGCCGAGGAGGCCGGCTACCGCGCCGAGACCTGGTACACCCTGGCCGACCTGCGCTCGTCGCCCGGCATGACCGACGAGCGGGTCAGGGTGTTCCTCGCCCGCGGCCTGACCAGGATCCCCGACGAGGAGAACGACTTCGTCCAGCGGCACGAGGAGATCGGCATGCCGATCGAATGGGTGCCGCTGGCCGACGCGGTGGAGAAGGCCCTCATGGGAATGATCCACAATTCCACGGCCGTGGCCGGTATCCTCGCCGCATATGCGGCATCGGTTGAGGGGTTCGCCCTGTTGCGCCCCGCCGACGCTCCGGAGGCGTGACGGAAGGACCTGTTCGTGGAGGCAGTGCTCTCCAGCTACCTCGCCCATCTCGCGGTCGAACGAGGTCTGGCTGCCAACACGCTCGCGTCCTACCGCCGTGACCTGCGCCGCTACGTCGACCACCTCCGGGCGCGCGGGCGCCTGGAGCTCGACCAGGTGGGGGAGGCCGACGTCCAGGCCTTCCTCGCCGCGCTGCGCGAGGGCGACGGCGAGCACCCCGCCCTCGTGGCCAGCTCCGCGGCCCGCGCCGTCTCCGCCGTGCGCGGGCTGCACCGCTTCGCCCTGCGCGAAGGCGTGACGGCCCACGACCCCGCCCACGAGGTACG
>NZ_JBEXLH010000058.1:0-55102 GCF_040609855.1 Nonomuraea sp. NPDC004580
GCGGCCACCTCGCCGCCGTCGCCGGGCTTGCGCCGCGGCCGCAGCCCGGCAATGCGCCCCACGCTCCCGGCCCGCGCCTTGCGAGCGCCGCCGTCAGAGGGTGTGCCCGGCTCGCGGGACGTTAAGGACTGCACGTGTACGCCTCCGGAGGCGCCGGGGACGGCGGCGGCGTCGTCGTGGGCTCTCGGCATGCTCAGCACTCGACCGTACCCGCCCTCACCACGGCAGCGGCATGGCCGAGCAGCCCCGGCCGCGCGATGGACGTCACGGAGGAGTCGGTGGCCGTCGCGCGGGCGTCGTGAGCGCCCGGGCGGCATGAGCCAGGCAGTCCAATCATGATCTCGATCTTCTCACGGAGCGGCGCCCGGTCTTCCGCGTTCCGCCCCGGAGACTCAGTCGCGCTTGGGCTCGTAGTGCAGGGCGGTGATCCCGCACTCGAACGGCCGCGCACCGGCGAGGCGGAAGCGCTGGTGACCGGCGACGTCGGGAAAGACGGGCAGGCCGCGTCCGATCGAGACCGGGTTGACGAACAGGTGGATCTCGTCGATCAGTCCTTCTGCGATGAGGCCGGAGGCCAGCTTGGCGCCGCCGTACGTGACGATGTCCCCGCCCGGCTGCGACTTGAGGTCGCGGACGGCGGAGGCCAGGTCACCGCCGAGGATGGTGGCGTTGGGCCACGGCGACTCGGTGAGGGTGTTCGAGACGACGACCTTGGGGGTGTCGTTCATCCACGCGACGGTCTCCTTGCTCTCCCCCGGGGGCTCGGCGGCCCAGCTGGGGATGAAGCCCCCGGCGAGCTCGCGGCCGAGCAGGATGCAGTCGACCGACGAAGTCATGGCGTCGATGTAGGCGCCGACGTCGTCGCTCCAGTTGAAGTCCAGCCAGTCCATCTCGCCCGCGGGGCCGCCCATGTAGCCGTCGATGGTGGTCTGGACCTGCAGTTTCAGCGTACGCATCAGGGGTTGTTCCTTTCGGTCGGTGAGTTGCCTCAAGCCTGGCGGAGCGGACTTACGGAACGTTTACGGCGCGCCCTGCCGGGATCGTAAGGTACCGAATTACATCGAAGTTTGATACAAACGCTGACTGTGACCTCCGATCTGGACCTCGGCGAGCTGGCGACCACGATCGAGGACTTCAACGCGTACTACATCCGCCTGCCCTCGGTCCGCCGCCTCAACTTCTCGACGTTGTCGGTGCTGCACACCCTGTCACGCAAGGGCCCGCTGCGGCTGACCGACCTGACGGCGACCGAGCAGCTCAAGCAGCCCGCGCTGACCGCGCTCGTGGCCAAGCTCGAGCGCGAAGGGCTGGTGTCGCGCCGCCCCGACCCGCGCGACGGGCGCGCGGTCCTGCTGTCGCTCACGCCCGACGGGCGGCGGATCGTCGAGTCCAGGCACGCCGACCGGGTGGAGCGCCTGCGCCGCCTGGTGGAGCGGCTGGACGCCGGCGATCGGGCGGCGCTGGCGGACGTCGCGCGCGTGCTGGGCCGCCTGACCGAGATCGCGGCCGGGCTGGAGGAGAAGGGAGAGCGATCATGACGAAACCGCTGGAGCCTGTGCCGCTGCACGTGCCGGACGAGGTGCTCGACGACCTGCGCCGCAGGCTGGCGGCGACCAGGTGGGCGCCGGACCCGGGCAACGAGGACGGCCGTTACGGCGTGCGCCGGGCGTACCTGGAGGAACTGGTCGCCTACTGGGCCGACGGCTTCGACTGGCGGGCGGCCGAGCGGGCGATCAACGCCTACGAGCACTACCGGGTGGACGTCGGCGGCGTCCCGGTGCACTTCATGCGCCGGCCCGGCGCGGGCCCGGACCCGGTGCCGCTGATCCTCAGCCACGGCTGGCCGTGGACGTTCTGGCACTGGTCGAAGGTCGTCGATCCGCTGACGGACCCGGCCGCGTACGGCGGCGACCCGGCGGAGTCGTTCGACGTGATCGTGCCGTCGCTGCCGGGCTTCGGCTTCTCGACGCCGCTCACCGGACGTCCCGACATGAACTTCTGGAAGATCGCCGACGTCTGGCACGAGCTGATGACCGGCGTGCTCGGTCACGAGCGTTACGCGGCGGCGGGCTGCGACGTCGGCGCGCTGGTGACGGGGCAGCTCGGCCACAAGTACGCCGGCGAGCTGATCGCCATCCACATCGGCTCGGCGCTCAAGCTCGACTTCTTCAACGGTGACCGGGCGTGGGACTTCAGCGGCGGCGCCCCCATCCCGCCCGATCTGCCGGCCGACGTGCACGCCAGATTCATGGAGCTGGACCGGCGCTTCGCGGTGCACCTGGCCGCGCACATGATGGCGCCGTCCACGCTGGCGCACGGCCTGGCCGACTCGCCCGCCGGGATGCTCTCCTGGATGCTCGAACGCTGGGCGAAGTGGTCGGACAACGGCGGCGACGTGGAGCGGGTGTTCAGCAAGGACGACCTGCTCACGCACGCCACCATCTACTGGGCAGGAGAGGCGATCGGCTCGTCCGTCCGCACGTACGCCAACAACAACCGCTACCCGTGGACGCCGTCGCACGACCGCCGGCCGGTGGTGGAGGCGCCGACGGGCATCACGTTCGTCAGCTACGAGAACCCGCCGGGGGTGACGACCGGCGAGCAGCGCATCCGCGGGTTCCTGGAGAGCGACAGGGCGGCCTGGTACAACCATGTCGGCGTCACCTGCCACGACCGCGGCGGGCACTTCATCCCGTGGGAGATCCCGCAGGAGTGGGTCGCGGACCTGCGCCGCACGTTCCGCGGCCGCCGCTGAGCTCAGACGCCCAGCCGCACCGGCTCGGACGGGACGCCACCCACGAGCAGCGCGCCGGGCACGTGATCGGCGAGCGCGCTCTGGTGCCAGACGTGCGGTGGGAGCGCGTCCACGCGTAGCCCGACCTCCTCGGCCAGCTCGCGGCGCAGCGCCTGCAGGTCCGTCTCGCCGGGCTCGACGCCGCCGCCCGGCATCGCCCACACCACGGGCCCGCCGGCGGCGGTGGTGTCGTGGCGGCACAGCAGGACCCGGTCGTCGGGGTCGAGGATGATCGCGCGTACGGAACGGCGCATGCGGGGAGCCACGACCGGCCACCCTAACCGTCAGCAGGACAGCACGAAAAGCGTCATGATGCCCGAGATGAGCAGCACCATGGCCAGCACCGCGACGACCTCCCAGTTGCTGACCTGCGGGGCGAAGCGCTGCGGCCCGTCCTCGCCGGCCCTGGCGTTGAAGGCGCTCAGCCGGTTGGCCAGGCGCGCCTCGGTGTGGCGCAGTTCCAGCTCGATCTCCGCCAGGATGAGCCGCTCGTGGGGCGACAGGCCGTCCACGGGGTTCACTCCTTCTCCGCGGCGGCTTCGAGGGCCGGATGGGCGGTGTGCGGATAGTGCAGGTCGAAGGCGGGACGTTCCGAGCGGATGCGGGGCAGGCTGGTGAAGTTGTGGCGGGGCGGCGGGCAGCTCGTCGCCCATTCCAGGGAGTTGCCGAAGCCCCAGGGGTCGTCCACGGTGACGCGGGGCGCGTGCCGGGCCGTCCACCAGACGTTGTAGAGGAACGGCAGCGTGGACAGGCCGAGCAGCAGCGCGCCGATGGACGAGATGAGGTGCAGGTCGGTGAAGCGGTCGACGGCGCTGTAGTCGGCGTACCGTCGCGGCATGCCGGCCACGCCGAGCCAGTGCTGCACCAGGAACGTGGTGTGGAACCCGATGAACAACATCCAGAAGTGCCACTTGCCGAGCCGCTCGTTCAGCATCCGGCCGGTCATCTTCGGCCACCAGAAGTAGAACCCGGAGAACATCGCGAACACCACCGTCCCGAACACCACGTAGTGGAAGTGCGCGACGACGAAGTAGGTGTCGGTGATGTGGAAGTCGAGCGGCGGCGAGGCCAGGATCATCCCGGTCAGCCCGCCGAGCAGGAAGGTGATGAGGAAGCCGACCGCGAACATCATGGGCGTCTCGAAGCTGAGATGGCCGCGCCACATGGTGCCGGTCCAGTTGAAGAACTTCACGCCGGTGGGGATGGCGATGAGGAACGTGGTGAACGCGAAGAACGGCAGCAATACCTGCCCGGTGCCGAACATGTGGTGCGCCCACACCGTCATCGACAGACCCGAGATGGCGATCGTCGCCCCGACCAGGCCGATGTAGCCGAAGACGGGTTTGCGGCTGAAGACCGGGATGACCTCGGTGATGATGCCGAAGAACGGCAGCGCGATGATGTAGACCTCGGGGTGGCCGAAGAACCAGAACAGGTGCTGCCAGAGCATCGCCCCGGCGTTGGCGGGATCGTAGATGTGGGTGCCGAGCTTGCGGTCGGCCTCCAGCGCGAGCAGCGCGGCGGCCAGCACGGGGAACGCCATCAGCACGAGCATGCTGGTCAGCAGGGTGTTCCAGGTGAAGATCGGCATGCGGAACATGGTCATGCCAGGGGCCCGCATGGCGATGATGGTGGTGAAGAAGTTGACCGAGCCGAGGATGGTGCCGAGCCCCGACAGGGCCAACCCCATGATCCACAGATCGCCGCCGATGGTGGGGCTGAACGTGGAGTGCGACAGCGGGGTGTAGGCGAACCAGCCGAAGTCGGCGGCCCCACCGGCGCTGAAGAAGCCGCTGACGACGATGAGGCCGCCGAACAGGAACAGCCAGAAGCTGACCGCGTTGAGCCGGGGGAAGGCGACGTCGGGGGCGCCGATCTGGAGCGGCATGATGACGTTCGCGAACCCGGCGAACAGCGGCGTCGCGAACAACAGCATCATGATCGTGCCGTGCATGGTGAACAGCTGGTTGTACGCCTCGTTGCTGACCAGTTGCAGGCCGGGCTGCACCAGCTCGGCGCGGATGATCATGGCCATGAGCCCGGCCAGCGCGAAGAACAGGAACGAGGCGATCAGGTACATGTAGCCGATGGTCTTGTGGTCGGTGCTGGTCAGCCAGGCCACGACCAGCCGTCCCTTGCCCTTGGCCTCGACCGGCGCCAGGGCGGACGTCAACGGTTCGTCAGTACGCGGTTCCTCAAGAGTCACCGAAGCCCCCCACTTTGCCGCGACATGCCTGTGGCGCCCTGTTTTCGCAGGTCAGCGCCGTACGACGGGCTTACCCCCTTCCATGCGACCTATGCTCGGCCGCTCACCCGCACCACCCGCTCGACCCCGCTCCGTGACCACGTGTGAGGCCGCCTCCGCCCCGACGTGCGGGCTTGGATAGCCTGTCCGCTTTGGGAGGTATTAGGGTGTCGGGGGTTGTCGCGGCGTTCGCCGCACTGGTGTCGGTCGCCGTGCTCGGCTACGTCATCGGCGTCACCGGCCTGCTGCGGGCGAGCGACGAGCTGACGCTGTCCCGGCTGGCGTTCTTCGTGGCGACCCCGGCGCTGATGTTCGCCACCGTCTCCAAGGCCGACCTCGGAGCGCTGCTGTCGCCCGTGCTGCTCACCGAGATCATCGCGGTGGCGTTCACGCAGCTGGTGTTCGTGCTGGTGGCCAAGCTGGTGTTCCGGCGGAGCACCCGGCAGGTCACGATCGGCGCCCTGGCCTCCTCGTACGTCAACGCCGGCAACCTCGGCGTGCCGATCTCCCTCTACGTCCTGGGCGACGCCGCCCTGATCGCCCCCATCCTGCTCTTCCAGCTCCTGGTGCTGACCCCCGTCTCGTTCCTGATCCTGGACAAGGGCGCCCGATCCCCGCGCGCGGCCCTGCTGCTGCCGTTCCGCAACCCGCTCACGGTCGCCTCGCTGCTCGGGCTGGCGCTCGCGGTGAGCGGCGTCTCGCTGCCTGTCGCGGTCATGCGCCCGATCGACCTGCTCGGCGGCGCGGCCGTGCCCGTCGCGCTGCTGGCCTACGGTCTCAGCCTGTACGGCTCCCGCCGCCAGGCCCCGGCGCCCGGCGAGGACGGCGTGGGCAAGGACATTGCCCTGGCCGTGGCGCTCAAGGCGGTCGCCCAGCCGGCGGTGGCGTACCTGACCGCCCGCTTCGCCCTGCACCTGGACGGCACCCACCTCCTGGCCGCCACCCTCTTCGCCGCCCTGCCCACGGCCCAGAACATCTACGTGTACGCCGTCACCTACGACACCGCCCGCCGCCTCGCTAGAGGCACGATCCTGGTGACGACCGGTTTGTCCATCCCCATCATGACCGCCATCGGCGCCGTCCTGGGCCCCTGACCTCGGCCAGGGGCTTCGCGGCGGTCAACGCCCATCACACGGAGCTGACCGCCCCGGGTCTCCGGCAGCTATCCCGTCCGGCACGAACAACCGGTGCACGACGTGGAGATCCGTCTGACGCAGAAAAAGTTCTGGGGAGCGTGTCGATCCGGGGGTGGCGCGTTCGACGCGTTGGTGACGGACGACGACAAACTCGGGAGGAGCTTCCCCATGCAGAAGATCACCACGTTCCTGTGGTTCAACGACCAGGCCGAGCAGGCCGCCACCTTCTACACCTCGCTGTTCGCCGGCTCCCGCATCGTCGAGGTGCGGCGCGGGCCGGGCGGTGGTGTCATGGTGGTGACGTTCGAGCTGGCCGGGCAGCGGTTCATGGCGCTCAACGGCGGCCCCCGGTACACCCTGAACGAGGCCGTCTCCGTGTACGTCGACTGCGAGACGCAGGAGGAGATCGACGAGCTGTGGGCCGCGTTGCTGGAGGGCGGCGAGGAGTCGAGGTGCGGCTGGCTGAAGGACCGGTGGGGCCTGTCCTGGCAGATCGTCCCCCGACGGCTGCCCGAGCTCCTCGGCCACCCCGACCCTGCCGCCGCTGAGCGGGTCACGAAGGCGATGCTCGGCATGCAGAAACTCGACCTCCGCGCTCTGCAGGAGGCCGCCGGCGAGGCGTGACGGGCGACCGTTGTTCAGCACAGGCCTGCTGAGAAGCCGGGGTCCTTCGTCGCCGCGAGGGCCTCGAACAGCAGCGCCACGCCCATCGCGCCCGGGTCGGGCAGGCCGCGGGCGCGTTCACCGACGTAGCTGGCGCGGCCACGACGGGCGCGCAGGTCGGCGGTGGCGCGGGCGCCTTCGGCGGCGGCGCGGGCCGCGGCGGCGAAGCCTGTCCCGCGCTCCAGCTCCGCCGCCGCCGGAGCCAGCGCGTCCACGAGCGTGCGGTCGCCCACCTCGGCCTCGCCGACCCGCTGGATGGCGGCGAGCCCGGCGGCGGTGCCGCGCGCCCACCCGCCGTCGGGGTTCTCGTCGAGCGCACGGGCGAGCTCGGTGAACAGCAGCCCGAACAGCGGCCCGCTCGTCCCGCCGACCTCGTCCAGGAACACCCGCCCCGCCACGTCGAACCCGTGCGCGGCGCCTGGCCGGTCCAGCTCGGCGCCTGGCCGGTCCAGCTCGGCGAGCACGCGGGTCAGGCCTGAGCGGAGGTTGTCGCCGAAGTCGCCGTCGCCACTGGCCTGGTCGAGCCGGGTCAGCTCGTCATGGGCGGCGGCGACGGACTCGGCGTAGCGGCGCAGTACGGGCGCTGCGGTCGCGGTCATCGTCCCTCCTCGTTGACATCGTCCAGGACGGGGAACGCCGGGGTGCGGGCCGGGGCGCGCCACCACGTACGCCATCCGTCCCGCAATCGGGTCAGGGTCAGCGAGAACCCGGCCATGTCGAGCGCCGGCACGTACGTCCCCACCAGCGACTCCGCCACCCTCAGCCCGCGCTCCTCCAGCACGGCGGCGGCCTGGTCGAAGATGCCGTACAGCTCCAGCTGCGTGGTCGCGCCCATCCCGTTGACCAGCACCAGCAGCTCGCCGGGGCCTGGTGGCAGTCCGGTCAGCAGCTCGTCGATCATGCGGACGACCAGGTCGGGCAGCGGCGGCCGGTCGATGGTGGTGGCGGCCCGTTCGCCGTGAATGCCGACGCCGTACTCCAGCTCACCTGCCGCCAGGTCGAAGGCGGGCTCGCCGGTGTGGAAGGAGGTCTGAGCCCGGGAGGCGACGGCCAGGCTGCGGGACGCGGCGGCGACCGCGTTGCCGAGCGCGGTCAGCTCGTCCAGGCCCCGGCCTTCGTCGGCGGCGGCCCCGAGCAACTTCTCCACGACGACCGTCGCCCCGGTGCCGCGCCGCCCCGTCGCACTGTCCGTGTCATCGGTGGCCAGGTCATCGTCCACGAGGACCCGCCCGACCCGCACCCCTTCGTGACGCAGCCGTTCAGCGGCGATGCCGAAGTTGATGCGGTCGCCGGTGTAGTTCTTGACGACGTGCACGACCCCCTCCGGCCCGGCGGCGGCCAGACTGGCATGCAGGACCTGCCGGTTGTGCGGGGACGCGAACACCTGTCCCGGCGCGACGGCGTCCAGCATGCCCCTGCCGAGGAACCCGGCATGCATCGGTTCGTGCCCCGACCCGCCACCGGCGACCAGCCCGACGACGCGGCGCGGATCCCGTTCACGAGCCCGCAGATGCACGGGGTCCTCACGCAGCTCGACGAGATGCGCGTGCGCACGGGCGAACCCACGCAAGGCAGGCGCGACGGGATCACCGGCGGGCAAGAACGGCGCACTCATACCCCTCCCCTCCCCCGCCCAGGCTGCTTGTAGCGTGACCGGTGGATGCCCCGACCACGAGGCCCGCCCACGGCCCTTCCCCGCGAAGCAGCGGCACGCGGTCAGGACCAGGGGATTTCGCCGGTGCGGCTGACGAAGCGGCCGGTGCCGGACTCCGGGGGTTCCGTGGCCAGGATGACGATGGCGTCCGTGCCTTCGGTGACATTCGTACCCGTACCGGAAGTGGAGGACGTCACGATGGGAACCGCCTGTGTCAGATGACACCCACAGGTTCGAAGCGGTCTACCGGGCGACCTACGACCAGATCACCGCCTACGCCGGACGCCGCTGCGACTCGCCGCAGGACGCGGCCGACGTGGTCGCCGAGACCTTCGTCATCGTCTGGCGCAAGATCGAGGAACTGCCTCCGGGCGCGCAGGCGAGGCTCTGGGTCTACGGAGTGGCCCGCAACGTGCTGGCCGACCACCGCCGCAGCGCGCTGCGCCACCAGGCGCGGCATCGGTACCTCGATACGGAGATGGCCGACCTCTACGGTGATCTCGCCGACCGCAGCGTCGAGAGGAACGCGATCGCCCAGGCGTTCGCGACGCTTCCTGAGGACGATCGCGAGCTGCTCGCGCTGGTCGCGTGGGAGGGCCTGGACCGCAGGGAGATCGCCACAATGCTGGGGCTGTCCCGCAACGCCGTCCGTATCCGGCTCCACCGCGCGCGCAGACGCCTGTCCCGGGCACTCGAAGAAGCCGACGTCCGATTCCCGCCGACCGACGCGGTCGCTCCCATGGGGAGATCACTATGAGGAACATCGACGAGATCAATGAGCTGCTGAGGCCGCTGGCCAGGATCAGTCCCGACGAACCAGGCGGGCGTGCCGGCGGCGCCCGCGCGCAGGCGCTGTTCGCCCACATCATCGCCCAGGAGCGGGACACGACGACGGCGGCGCCCCTCCGACGCCCGCGCCGGCATCGCCTCGGGCGTCGTACGATGCTCGGACTCGCCGCCTCCGCCGTCCTCGCCCTCGGCGTCGTCCTTGGACCGAGCCTGCTCAGCGGTGTCTCGACCTCCTACGCCAACTCCGCGGTGGAGATCCACGAGGAGGCCGACACCTACGTCGCCCGGATCAAGGACCCGTACGCGGACCAGCGGAAGTTCTCCGAAGCGTTCCGTTCCCTCGGCCTCAACGTCGAGCTCAGGGTGATCCCGGTCTCGCCCAGCGCGGTCGGCGAGATCGTGAGCCTGGGCGGTGGCTACGCCACGGTGAACGTGCCCATCGGAGCCCGCAAGGAGCCGGCGGACTGCGATCTGGCCGAGAGCGGCTGCTTCATGGTGGTGACCGTCCCGGCGGCGATCAAGGGTACGCCCAACGTGGTGCACTTCGAGCTGGGCAGGCCGGCCAAGCCGGGGGAGCCCTACGAGAACAGCCGGCAGTCGGCCACTCGTCCAGGAGAGCCGCTGGCCGGCGTCAAGGTGAGCGGCCGGACCGTCGACGAGGTGCTGACCGAGGTCGGCAAGCGCGGCCTGAGCGCGGAGTTCCGCCGCGTCGTGGTCCACGAGGGCGGGTACACGGTCGAACCACTGGCGGCGGATCAGGTGGGCGGCGACTGGATCGTGTTCAAGGTCATACCTGCGCGTGAGGGCGTGGTCGGTCTGGAGGTCACCGCCGAGCGCCAGACGGGCCTCGAGTACGCGGACTGAGCACCGGAGCCCCGCCGGTCTCAAGGAGGTGCGTCACACGGCGTGCTTCCGGGCGGCCGACGGGGCGAGAAGAAGCTGTCCGGGCCGTCTCCGGGCCGGCCCTCTCAGCGAGGAGAACGCCGCCTTTCGTGGACGAGGTGCCGCCTTCTCACAAGGGGGTGATGCCGCCGCGCGGAGGGGGGAGCCGTTCGCGTGATGCGCCGGACCACTCGGCCACCCGTCGGAGCGCCGTGCGGCCTCTCGGTCCCGCCTGGGGTGCCAAGCTCAGCGCCAGGCGGGCGGCGCGTTCTCGCAGGGCGGGGGTGTCCTGGGTGAGGACGGGAACCAGGGATCGCAGGACGAGAGTGCCAAGGACGGATGTGAGGGTGCTATGGCCGGGACCTTATCGAGCGGCCACGACAATTTCGGTTCTCGAACGTGATCACGAAAACGTGATATGATCATTTTGTCATGAACAGTGCCGATGGAGGCGGTCCCGCGGCAGGTGTACGTCGCGGCCGACATCGCCCTGCTCATCGTCGACTGGTCGATGCGCGGCACCGCACGCGACGGCACCGAGATCGCCATGAGCGGCACCGCGACCGACGTCCTCAGGCGGGGCCCGGACGGCAGATGGCGGTACGTGATCGACAACCCGCACGGCGTCGACAACCCCCACGGCACCGCCACGCCCCCGAGCTGACGCCGGAGCCCTATGGGGTCACGTCCAGGACGGCCTTGCCGGCGACACGGCGGTCCAGGAGGGCTCGGGCGGCGTCGGAGACGCATTCCCAGGGGGCGCGGACGTCCACCTCATGACGGAGCCGTCCGGTCGCGACGAAGTGCAGCAGCGTGGCCAGGCCGGGCCCGACCTCGTGGACGTCCCCGAACGTGCTCATCGTCTTCGCCAGGCCGATGTGGAACAGCGAGTACGGCTCGAAAACGGCGGGTTCGTCCGATGCCCAGCCGCAGGCGCACGACCGACGCAGGCGCAGCCGGAAGCCTCCGCGTGAGGATCAGGACGTGACCAGGGTCAGGCCCAGGGCTGAGAGCGCTTCGGCGACCGGCTGGAAGTACGTGGTGCCGCCCGTCGCGCAGTTGCCCGAGCCGCCCACGGTCAGCCCCTGGGCCTGATCGCCGGAGACGAAGGGGGCGCCCGACGTGCCGGGCTCGGCGCACACGCTCGTCCGCACCAGGCCGGTGATCACGCCTTCTGGGAAGTTCACGGTGACGTTGCGCTGCTGGATGACGCCGCAGTGCCAGCCGGCGATCGGGGTGGCCTGGCAGACGGACGCGCCGATCGGGGCGGGGCCGGCGCCGCGGATGGGGCGTTCCGTGCCGAGGGCGACGACGGCGCCGCGCGGGTTCCAGCCGGGGTGGAGCGAGACCCAGGCGTAGTCGTCGCCGGGGTGGGAGGAGGCTTCGAAGACGCCGATCGGGGTGCCGTCGGCGGTGGTGGCGACGTCGCCGCGCTCGCCGCAGTGCCCGGCGGTGAGGAAGCCGCCGGTGGTGCCGCTGCGTACGGTGAAGCCGACGATGCAGCGCCCCTTGCCCTCGACCATGAAGCCGTCGCCGCCGCGGATGTCGGCGTACGGGGCGGGGCGGGCGGCGGACGGCTCGACGCGGACGGCGGACGGGTCAGCTCCTGCCGCGCGGGCGAAGGCGGTGGCCTTGGCGGGGTCGGCGGCCAGGATCACGATCTCGCCGGTGGCCGCGTCCACGTACCAGGCGTGCACGTCCGGGCCGGCGAGGCGGCCGGCGGCGTCGAGGCGGTTCTTGTCGGCATCGAGCGCGGCCAGGGGACGGGCGCCGGCCGAGGCGGGGGCGCCGGGGAGAGCGGATGTCCCTATCAGGGCGACGAGCAGAGCGAGGGTGGTGACGGCAAGGCGGTACACGTTCATGCAGGCGGGCCTCCTGTCACTCACCGTAAGCCGGTACGACCTCTGCGGATCCCTATCATTTTCCCCCTATCACCGTGTTATGGCCCGCCCGGCCCATCGGCGGATGATAACCGTGAGTGCATGATCGCTCACCGCGACTCCGCGTC
This sequence comes from Nonomuraea sp. NPDC004580, assembly GCF_040609855.1. Taxonomy (NCBI): domain Bacteria; kingdom Bacillati; phylum Actinomycetota; class Actinomycetes; order Streptosporangiales; family Streptosporangiaceae; genus Nonomuraea; species Nonomuraea sp. NPDC004580. Next base: position 12,172 of record NZ_JBEXLH010000058.1, read on the forward strand.
CATGGCGGCGCGTGCGTCCATGCTCGGGGAGCTCATCGCCACGACCCACACCTGCACCCTGGAGCAGATCCCTGGCCTGGTGGCGGAGCACGCCGCCCCGGCGGGGCTGCGCGACGTGGTGATCTACCTCGCGGATCTGCAGCAGGAGGTGCTGTCCCCGCTGGCCGCGGAGCCGGCGCCGGCCGGACAGCCGCAGGAGGCGGAGATCGGCGTCGAGGGCACGGTGGCGGGCCGGTCGTTCCAGCACGGGGAGATCCTGCCGGCGACCGTGCGCGACCCTGAGCAGTGGTGGGTGCCCCTGGTGAACGGCACGGACCGGCTGGGGGTGCTGCGGATCACCGCCCCTGGCGCGGACGCGGGGACGCTGCACGACATGGAGCTGCTGGCCGGCCTGGTGGCGCTGCTGGTGGTCTCGAAGCGGCCGCTGAGCGACTCCTACAGCCGTCTGGTCCGCAGGCGGCGGATGACGGTGTCGGCGGAGATGGAGTGGCGGCTGATGCCGCAGCGCACGTTCGCGACCGACCAACTGGTGGTCAGCGCGGTCATGGAGCCGGCCTACGAGGTGAGCGGCGACGTCTACGACTACGCCATCGAGGGCCATGTCGCCCACCTGGCGATCTTCGACGCGATGGGCCACGACACGGCGGCCGGGCTGACCGCGAACCTGGCGCTGACGACGCTGCGCAACAGCCGCCAATCCGGCATGACGCCCGCGCAGTGGGCGGCCAGGATCGACGGGGAGCTGACGGCGCAGTTCGGCGGGGAACGGTTCGCGACGTGCCTGCTGGCCACCCTCGACATCCTCAGCGGCGAGCTGCTCTGGGTGAGCTGCGGCCACTACCCCCCGGTGATCGTCAGGAGTCGGACGACGGTCGAGCTGGGCTGCCCGCCGTCCCCGCCGGCGGGCCTCGGGCTGGCGGAGACGGTGGCGGAGTGCCGGGCGCAGCTCCAGCCGGGCGACCGGCTGCTCCTCTACACCGACGGCATCACCGAGGCGCGCAACCGGCAGGGCGAGGAGTTCGGGATGGAGCGGTTCGCCGATTTCCTCACCCGGCACCAGGCCGACGAGCTGCCGGTGCCGGAGACGTTGCGCCGGTTGATCCTTCATCACCTCGCCTATCACGAGCGCCGGCTGCGCGATGACGCGACGGTGCTGCTGGTGGAGTGGCCGGGCAGGCCGTACCCGAAGGGACGTCCCGAGGCGCTGACGGGCGTGCCGCCGGGGACCGCCGGGAACACTTAATGGAACAGATTTGCCGTTAGCGTGCTACCGTCCTTAACGGTAAATCCGTTCCATTTAGGAGGATGTAGTGGAATATCGGCGGCTGGGCGGGCTCGAGGTGCCCGCGCTGAGCTTCGGCGCCGGCACGTTCGGCGGCAGGGGCGAGCTGTTCGGCGCCTGGGGCGACACCGACGTGGCAGGGGCCAGGCGGCTGGTGGACGTGGCGCTCGACGCGGGACTGACCATGTTCGACACGGCGGACGTCTACTCCGATGGCGCCTCGGAGGAGGTGCTCGGCCAGGCCGTGAAGGGGCGGCGCGACAAGGTGCTCATCTCCACCAAGGCGGGCCTGCCCATGCACGACGGCCCGAACGGCGCGGGCACCTCGCGCTCGCGGCTCATCACGGCCGTGGACGACGCGCTGCGCCGCCTCGGCACCGACTACATCGACCTGTTCCAGTTGCACGCCTTCGACGCCGCCACCCCGGTCGAGGAGGTGCTGGGCACGCTCGGCGACCTGGTCACGGCCGGCAAGCTGCGGTACGTCGGCGTGTCCAACTTCTCCGGCTGGCAGCTCATGAAGTCGCTGGCCGCCGCGGACCGGCACGGCCATCCCCGGTACGTCGCCCACCAGGTCTACTACTCGCTCGTCGGCCGCGACTACGAGTGGGAGCTCATGCCGCTCGGTCTCGACCAGGGCGTCGGCGCGCTGGTGTGGAGCCCGCTCGGCTGGGGGCGGCTGACCGGCAGGATCAGGCGGGGCAGCCCGATCCCGGCGGGCAGCCGGCTGCACAAAACCGCCGCGTACGGCCCGCCCGTGACCGACGAGCTCCTCTACCGGGTCGTGGACGCGCTGGACGAGGTCGCGAAGGAGACCGGGAAGAGCGTGCCGCAGATCGCGCTCAACTGGCTGCTGACCCGGCCCGGCGTGGCCTCGGTGATCGTGGGCGCCCGCAACGAGGAGCAGCTGCGCGAGAACCTCGGCGCCGTAGGCTGGCGGCTCACCCCCGAGCAGGTACGCAGGCTGGACGCGGCGAGCGAGGTCACCGCGGCGTACCCGTACTTCCCGTACCGGAACCAGGAGGGGTTCGCCCGGGTCAACCCGCCGGTCGAGCGGCTCATCGCGGCCGGGTGAGCCGCGCCCGGTCGACCTTGCCGGTCTGGTTGCGCGGCACCTCGGAGACGAACTCCACGTCGCGCGGCGCCTTGTACCCGGCCAGCTCCTCCTTGACCGCCCGCCGCAGCTCGTCGGCCGACAGCTCGGCCCCGTCCTCGGGGACGACGTAGGCGGCGAGCCGCTGCCCGTACTCCTCGTCGCTCACCCCCAGCACGGCGACGTCGGCCACGCCGGGCCGGGCGGCGAGGAAGTCCTCCACCTCCTGCGGGAACACGTTCTCGCCCCCGGAGACGATCATGTCGTCGTCGCGGCCGTCGATGAACAGCCGCCCGTGCTCGTCGCGGTGCCCGAGGTCGCCGGTGGCCAGCGGGCCGCCGGGGCCGAACGTCAGCCCGCCCGCCACGACCACCCGTCCCACCTGCCCGGACGGCAGTTCGCCGCCCGACGGGTCCTCGATGCGGACGGTGGTGCCGCGTGGCGGGCGGCCGACGGTGCCGGGCGCGGCGCGCAGGTCGGCGGGGGTGGCCAGGGCGGCCCAGCCGGCCTCGGTGGAGCCGTACAGGTCGTGCAGGACGTCGCCGTAGGCGTCCATGAAGCGGGTGGCGAGGTCGGCGGGCAGGGCGGAGCCGCCGGAGACGACGACCCGCAGGCGGGGCAGCGGCCGGGGCGGCAGGTCGAGCAGGCGGCGCAGCATCACCGGTACGGCGATCAGCGCGCCCGCGCCGGTGCGGTCGAGCGCGTCGAGCACGGCCGCCGCGTCGAAGCGGCGCAGCAGCACGACGGGGCAGCCGAGGACGAGCGCGGCGGCGTACCAGAGCAGGCCGAGCCCGTGGAACAGCGGCGGCGCGATCAGCATCGGCTCGCCGCCGCGCAGCGGCACGGTGCCCAGCATCGACACGAACGGCTCGGCCATCGCCCCCATGGACAGCCGCCGCGGCGCTCCCTTGGGGGTGCCGGTCGTGCCGGACGTGAGCAGCACCAGCCGCCCCGGCCGCTTCGGGTACGGCGGCGGCTCATCCGCAGGCTCCCCGGCATCAGCGAGGTCGTCGAGGTCGGTGATGTGGGGGCCGTCGAACTCGGCCTCCGCCGACCCGGGCGCGGCGAGGAGCACGTGCACGCCCTCCCGCCGCAGCACCTCGCGCAACCGGGGCCCGGCCATGCCGGTGTTGAGGAGCAGCAGGTCGGCCCCGAGCCTGGACACGGCCGCGACGGCGGCGGGGAAGCCACGGTCGTTGGGCCACATGACGGCCACCGTGGTGCCGGGCCCGGCGCCGAGCCGCCGCTGCAGGCCGGCCGCCAGCGCGGCGGCGTGGTCGTCGAGCTCGGCGAACGTGACGGCGCCCGCCTCGTCGATCACGGCCTCACGATCGGGCCAGCGGGCCGCCGCGATGGCCAGGCCGGTGGCGGGGGTGAGGTGGAAGTGCCGGTACGCCTCCACCATGCGGGCCAGCGCCGCCGGGTGCACCGGGCCGAGCAGCCCGTTGCGGGTGAGCGTGGCGGCGGCCTCCACACCGAAGCCGCCCAGGTCGATCAGCCGTCCGAGCACCGCCGTCCCCTCACCTTCCGGTACGAGCCAGGACGAGGTACGCGTACCCGCTGACGACCGGACGGAACGTTACTGCTGCCCCGGCCGGCGCGCGGGAGCGGGAGCGGGCCCGGCCGTGCCGTCGGTGAAGCGGCCGGGACGGAAGGGGGCCAGCAGCGCCGACTCCTCCCCGTACAGCTCGCCCGCCACCTCGTCCATCAGCAACGGCGCCAGCGTGACCCCGCTGTGCGTGGCCACCGTGTAGACCCTCCGGCCGGGGTCGGCGAACCCGGCCACGGTCAGCCCGTCGCCGGGCATCGCGCGCTGCCCGACGACGGCCCGCTCGACGGCGGCGCCGTCGGTGGCGCGCAGCACGCCGGGCAGCAGGGCCATCATCTTGGCGAGCACCTCGGCGGGCACCGGGGCGGCCGGATCGGCGAGGTGGTCGAGGGGCAGCGACTGCAGCAGGATGCGTCCGCCGCCGTCGGGCCGCAGGTTGAGCGCGGCGGTGGTGAGGATGCGCGACAGCCGGGCGGGCACCGCGGTCGTGGTGACGAGGAAGCCGTTGGTGACCGTGCCCGACACGGCCGGGTCCAGCATCGGGACGGTGGCGCCGGCCAGCGCGGCCACCTGCTCGGTCCAGCGGCCCGCGCACGTGACGACGGCGTCGCCGGCGAACGTCCGCCCGTCGGCGACCGTCACCTTCACCCCGGACGCCCCTGTCTCGATCGCGGAGACCTCGGCGCCGCACTCCAGCCTGGCCCCGCGGTCGCGGGCCTCGCCGAGCAGCCGGCCGAGCAGCCGCAGCGGCTGGACGTACGCCTCGACGGGGAAGAAGACGTACTCGGTGCCCGGCGGCGGGGGCGCCAGGTCGGGTTCGAGGGCGAGCGCGCGCCGGGCGGTGACCCGCTCGACCGGGTAGCCCATGCCCTGAAGGCGGGCGACGCGGGCTTCGAGCTGCTCCTTGTGGTCGCCGGTGACCGCGTACTCGAGGTTGCCCGTGGGGTGGAACCAGTCGCCCGGCAGCTGGTGGTGCGCCCAGACGGCGGCGTGGTTGAGGTCGAAGTACTCCTGCGGGGTCTTGTTGTTGGCGTTGATCCAGGCGACCGAGGTGGACGTCGTACCGGCTCCCGGCGTGCCCGCCTCCAGCACCGTGACCTGCGCGCCGCGCCGGGTCAGGCCGGCCGCGACCGCGGAACCGACCACCCCCGCGCCGATGACGACGACTCGCACGCTTGCTCCTCTCACTTGTGCTCCTCGTCGGCGCCGAACAGCTTGGCGACGCCGACGAAACGTTCGATGACGACGACCGCGACCACGGCGAACAGCACCATGAGGGTGCCGATGGCGGTGACGGTGGGGTCGTAGTCGTACTGCATGTAGTTGAAGATCCGTACGGGCAGCGTCTGCAGGTCGGTGGTGACCACGAACAGCGCCACCGTCAGGTCGTCGAACGAGGTGATGAACGCGAAGAACGCGCCCCCGATCAGCGCGCCGCGCACAGCGGGCAGCGTGACGTGCCAGAACACCAGGAACGGCGGAGCGCCGAGCCCGGCCGCCGCCTTCTCCGCCGACCGGTCCAAGCCGGACAGCCCGGCCAGCACCAGCCGCACCGCGTACGGGACGGTCAGCACGAGATGGGCCAGCAGCAGCGTGAACGGGCTGGAGGCCAGCCCCATCTGGGCGAACCACTGCAGCAGCCCGATGCCGAGCACGATCGTCGGCACCGCGAACGCGCTCGACAGCACGCCCTCCAGCAGGGCGCGGCCGGGGAAGCGGTAGCGGTGGATGGCCAGCCCGCCGGCCAGGCCGACGACGGCGGAGATGGCCGCCGCCGCGACCGCCACGCCGGCGCTGAGCGCGAACGACGCCAGGAACTCGGGCTTGGCCAGCACCTCGGCGTACCAGCGCAGGGTGATGCCCTGCGGCGGGAACGAGACGTAGGAGGTGGTGGTCAGCGAGGAGGCCACGGTGACCGCGACGGGCGCGATGAGGAACACGCCGACCAGCGCGGCGAACGCGCCGCCGAGCACCCTCGTGAGCCGGGTCATCCGAACACCACCTCCCCGCCGCGCCTGCGCAGCAGCCGCGAGTAGCCGAGCAGCAGCCCGGTCGTGACGACGACCAGCACGAACCCGATGGCGGCCGCGTACGGCCAGTCGAGGTTGACGGTCGCCTGGGTGTAGACGAAGTACGGCATGAGCTTCACCTTCGGGCCGCCCAGGATCGCCGGGGTGACGAAGCTGGAGGCGGTCAGGCTGAACACGATCATCGCCCCTGCCAGCATGCCGGGCGCCGACAGCGGCAGCGTGATCCGCCAGAAGCAGGTCCAGCCCGACGCCCCGAGCCCGCGCGCGGCCGGCACGAGCGTCGGGTCGATCCGGTCGAGGCTGCCCATCAGCGGCAGGACCATGTACGCCAGCATCACGTGCACCATGCCGATGAGCACGGCGGTGTCGTTGTAGAGCAGCTGCGGCGGCGTGATGCCGAGCCACTTGAGCACGGACGCGACGGGGCCGTTCGGGCCGAGCACCACCAGCCAGCCGTACGCCCTGATGACCATGCTGATGAGCAGCGGCGACAGCAGGAGCAGCGCGAGCCAGTTGCGGGTCCTGGGCGAGCGGCCGCGCATGTAGAGGGCGAACGGGTAGCCGATCAGCAGGCAGCCTGCCGTGGTGAGGGCGGCCACCTTGAGGGTGTTCCAGAGCACGGCGCGGTAGAAGGGGTCGCCGAGGAAGCGGACGTAGTTGTCGAGGGTGAACGCGCCGGTCTGGGTCCTGAAGCTGTTGGCCACCAGCGTGAACAGCGGGGCCACGAACAGCAGCGTGAAGATCGCGATGGCGGGCAGCGCCAGCAGCAGCCCGGTCCGCCACAGCGGCCTCGCCGCCGCCGCCCGCACCGGCCCACCACGACCCGGCGCGCCGGGGTCATCGGGCGTGGGGGTGTCCGCGCCGGTCACCTGGTCGCCAGTGACGCGTCCGATGGCCGCCATGAGCAGGTCACCTCCTCCCCCTCAGCGGGCACCCGCGCGTCGAACGGCAGCGCCGCCGTCACCTCGCCGGCCGCGGTGGTCACCACGCAGCGGATGCGGGAGCCGAGGAAGCGCGTCTCGCGTACGCGGCCGCGCAGCCCCTCCCCCGCTCCGGCGGCCACCCGTACGACCTCGGGCCGCACGTACAGACGGACCGCCGCGCCCTTGCCGGGCGCCTCGCCCACCGGCGTGCCGCCGACGGTGCCGCCGCCCACCTCGCAGACGTGACCGCCCGCGGCGGTGCCGTCGAGCGTGTTCACCTCGCCGATGAACTGCGCCACGAAGTCGGTCGCCGGCCGCAGGTAGATCTCCCTGGGCCGGTCGAGCTGGTGGATGACGCCGCCGGCCATGACGGCGATGCGGTCGGAGACGGCCAGCGCCTCCTCCTGGTCGTGGGTGACGAGGATGGTGGTGGTGCCGATGCGGCGCTGCAGCGCCGACACCTCGTCGCGCAGGCGTACCCGCAGCTGGGCGTCGAGGTTGGAGAACGGCTCGTCGAGCAGCAGCAGGTCGGGCTTGATGACCAGCGCCCTGGCCAGCGCGGCCCGCTGCTGCTGGCCGCCGGACAGCTGGCGGGGGTGCCGCTGCGCCATGCCGTCCAGGCCGACCAGCTCCAGCACCTCGGCGACCTGCCTGCGCCGCTCGGCCCCGCCCACCTTGCGCATCCGCAGCCCGAACGCCACGTTGTCGGCGATCGTCATGTGCGGGAACAGGGCGTAGGACTGGAAGACCATGCCCATCGAGCGGCGGTGCGGCGGCACGGCGGTGATGTCGCGGCCGTCCACCTCGATCAGTCCGCCGTCGGCCGCCAGGTGCCCGGCGATCATGTTCAGCGTCGTCGTCTTGCCGCATCCGGACGGGCCGAGCAGCGTGAGGAACTCGCCCGGCTCGGTCTCCAGGTCCACCGCCGAGACGACCTCCTTGCCGCCCAGCACCTTGCGCACGCCGTCGAGCCGCAGCCGCCCGCGCCGCACGCCCTGGTCCGTCGCCGCCCCGGTCACACTCGCCACGCTCATGAGGTCTCGATTTCCTTGTTCCAGCGGTCCGTCCATGCCGGGCGGTTCTTGTTGATCACCGCCCAGTCGAGCTTGCGCAGCTCGGCGGCCCTGTCCTGGCCGACGACCGCGGCGGCCAGCTCGGGGTCGAGCTCGACGCCCTTGACGACGGGCCCGTTGAAGGCGGAGGCGGCCAGCGCCTGCTGCGCCGACGGCTCCAGCAGCGTGTTGACGAACTTCTGTGCCAGGTCGGCGTGCGGGGCGCCCTTCACCACGTTCACGGTGGCGATCAGCGGCAGCGCGCCCTCCTCCGGATAGACGAACTCGACCGGGAACCCCTTCTTGGCCAGCGTCTGCACCCGCGAGTTGCCCCAGATCGAGGCGACCGCCTGGCCCTGGAGGAAGAAGTTGGACACGTCGGCGGTGGTGTCGAACGTGACGGCGTTGGCCGCGATCTTCCTGACGCCGGCGAACCCGGGGTCGATCTTGTGCTCGGAGCCGCCGCCGACCTTGGCCGCGATGAGCAGCGCGCCCAGCCCGTACGTCTGCGTGATGGACGGCATCACCAGCTTGCCCCGCAGCCGCGGGTCGGCGAGGTCGGCCAGCCGCTTGGGGGCGGGCAGGCCGTTCTGGGCGTAGTAGTCGCTGTTGTAGGCGATGCCGGTGGCGTTCAGCGAGAAGCCCACGCCGACGTCGCCGGGCAGCCGGGCGAGGTCGATGACCTGCGAGAGGTTGGTGACCGTCTTGGGGTCGAGCGGGGCGAGCAGGCCGGCTTCGACGGCCTGGTTCTGCACGCCGTCGTCGATCAGCGCCACGTCGATCTGCGGCGACTCCTTCTGCGCCTTCAGCTTGGCGGTGGTGTCGGTGGAACTGCCGGCGATGTAGGAGACCCGGCAGGAGCAGGACTTCTCGAAGGCGGGGATGACGGACTGCTTGAAGGCTTCCTCGTACGAGCCGCCGTACCCGGCCACGACCAGCGTTCCGGGGGCGGCGGATGGTGTCGGTGCGCCACAGGCGGCGACGGCGAGCGCCGCGGCCGCGAGCGCGGCGGTCAGAGAGGCTTTCATGGCGACCTCCGAAGGGGGCGGTTCGGGGCTAGATGGGCGATGGCGCGGCCGGTCGTGCCGGTTTCGACCAGGTCGGCGACGATGTCGCCGAAGACGGGGGCGAGCTTGAATCCATGCCCGCTGAAGGCGGCGGCGACCACGACGCGGCCCTGCCTGCCGAGCAGTCCGTGGCCGTCGGGGGTGAACGCGTCGGCGTAGGTGGCGACGCGTACGGGGTCGGGACGCAGCCCCGGCAGGGTGGCGGTGACGGCCTCCGCGACCTGCCTGACGTACTCGACGGGGACGCTGCGGGCCAGGTCGGCGGGTGAGCCGATCTCCCGCCACGGCACGTGCAGGTTGACCTTGACGCCGGCGCCGTCCACGGAGGGGAAGCAGGAGTAGGCGGGTTCGCCGACGCGGATGGCGATCGGGCATCGGCCGGGCGCGAACAGGGTCTCGTCGCGGCGCGGGAACCAGGTCGAGGTGATCGCCTTGACGGTGATGGGGAGATCGGGCAGCAGGCGCGCGGCCCACGGGCCCGGCGCGATGACGGCGTGGGTGAAACGCCGCTCGCCGTCGCCGGTGACGACGGTGACGCCGGTGGCGTTCTCGCGTACCTGCTCGACGGGGGTGTAGCGGCGGATCGTGGCGCCGGCGCGCTCGGCCGCCGCGGCCGCCGCCACGACGGCGGGCTCGGGACGCAGGTAGCCGGCGTCGCGGTCGGCCACCATCACCTCGCCGTCGCGCAGCGGATGCTCGGGCACGCGCTCGGCCGCGTCCTTGCCGGTCAGCACCTCGACGGGCAGGTCGTGGGCGCGGGCGGCCGCCAGCACGGCGTCCACCACGGGGTGGTCGCGCGGGCCCACGGTCACGCCGCCGACCGGGGTCAGCAGCCGGGCGCCCGCGACCTGCTCCAGCTCCGTCCAGAGCGCGCGGGCCTCGCGCAGCAGCGGCACGTACTGCGGGCCCTCCTTGTACGCGGTGCGGAAGATGCGCGTCTCGCCGCCCGACGCGCCCCTGTCGTGGCCGGGCGCGTAGGCGTCGAAGCCGGTCGCGGGGATGCCGCGCGCGGCCAGCCGCCACAGGGCCATCGCACCGACGGCGCCGGTGCCGACGACGGCGACAGAGGTCAAGGGTCCGCTCCTTCCAGGGCATGGCTGGGGTCCGTGGCGCACGGGGGCGCGACGGGTGGCGTGTTCTCGTACGGGAAGGCGGTCGGTCAGTGGCGGTCGATCAGTGGCGGTCGATCAGCGGCGGTCGGAGGAGCCGCTCAGGTCGGTCTCGACGTAGAAGCGCTCGGAGCCGGGGGTGACGATCTCTTCGAGAAGTTCGGCGATCTCCCCGCGGCGGGTCCAGGTCTCGCGGGTCCAGCGGAAGACGGGGGTGCCAGGGGCGAGCCCGAACAGCTCCGCCTCGTCCTGGCCGACGGCGTACGGCTCGACGTAGAGCCTGGATCGGACCAGCTCGACTCCGCGATCGCGCAGGTAGGCGTGGGTGGTCAACGGTTCCAACGGCTGGTCGAGCAGATCGGGGGCGAGCCGGAACGGCAGCACGTGCAGCTCGGTGTTGATCACCTTGCCGGCCGCGTTCAGCTTCTGGCGCTCCATCTGGACGACCGCCTCGTCGTCGGGCACGCCCGGCAGGCGCAGCCGCGCCGCGCGGGCGGGCAGCACCTGGGCCGCGACGACCCGGTGGTCTCCGTGCATCTCCGCCCCCTGGATCAGCAGGCCGGTGAAGCGCAGCAGGTTGTGCTGCCCGATGGCCTGCGCGACGAAGCTGCCGCGGCGGCGGAAGCGCACGATCAGCCCGGCGTCCGCGAGGTCGCGCAGCGCTCGCTGCACGGTGATGCGCGAGACGCCGAACTCCTCGCAGAGCTGGACCTCGGTGGGGATCCGGGTGCCCGGACCCCACTGTCCGCTTCTGATGCGTGCCTCAAGCACCCTGCGGATCCGCACGTGGAGCAAGAGGTCACGTTCTGACATGCCAAAATACTGCTTGTAGCGAATAGTCATGTCAATACTCCATTAGTCATAACTTTTCGGATTGTCCGGTTTTGCGCGAGGCTCGTCCTAGGCTGATCACATGGACATCGCCGCTGCCGCGAAGCTCTGGGACGCCGCCCCCGGGTGGCTCAACACCGCCTCCTACGGCCTGCCGCCCCGCCGCGCCGTCGAGGAGTTGCAGGCCGTGCTGGCCGACTGGCGGCGCGGCACCAGCGACTGGAAACCGTGGGACGCCTCCGTCGGACGGTCGCGGGCGGCGTTCGCCGAGCTGGTCGGCGCGCAGGCCGCGGACGTGACCGTCGGCTCGACGGTCTCCCAGCTCATGTCGCTCGTCGCCACCGCGCTCCCGCCGGGTGCCAGGGTGGTGGTGCCGGAGATCGAGTTCACCAGCAACCTGTTCCCGTGGGCGGTGGCGGCCGACGTGGTGGCTGTGCCCGCCGACCGGCTGGCCGACGCGATCACGCCGGGCACGGCGGCGGTCGCGTTCAGCCTCGTGCAGTCGCTCACCGGGTACGTGACGCCGCTCGCCGACGTCGTGGCCGCCGCCCGCGCCCATGACGCGCTGGTCATCGCGGACGGCTCGCAGGCGTGCGGCTGGCTGCCGGTGGACGTCGCGGATGTGGACGTGCTGGCGTGCGCGGCGTACAAGTGGCTGGTGTCGCCGCGCGGGGCCGCGTTCGCGTACCTGTCGCCGCGGGTGCGCGAGCGGATGCGCCCGCTGGCCGCCGGCTGGTACGCGGGCGCCGACGAGGGCGGCTCCTACTACGGCCCGCCGCTGCGGCTGGCGTCCGACGCCCGCGCGTTCGACCTGTCGCCCGCCTGGTTCTGCTACGTCGGCGCGGCGCCCGCGATCGAGCTGATCAACGAGATCGGCGTCGAGCGGATCAGGGACCATGACGTGGCGCTGGCCAACCGGTTCAGGGCGGGGCTCGGCCTGGAGCCGTCGGACTCGGCGATCGTCTCGGTGGAGGCGCCCGGCGAGCGGCTGGAGGCGGCGGGGTTGCGGGCGGCGGTGCGCGAGGGCAAGGTCCGCGCCGGCTTCCACCTCTACACGACGGAGGAGGACGTGGACCGCGCCGTCGCGGCCCTGACCACGCCCTGAAAGGCGGGGGCGGGTTAGGATGGGAGCGCGTTCGCCGGGCGCATCCGGTCCGCGGGGCAGGGACGATCCCACCGGCGGCACGACCTCACACGACCGACGGACCTCGTCCCGTGCACGCGGACCCGGGCAGACGGAGGTTCGCCGTGTCCGAGCTACCCACGCGCCCATCTCTCGAGCACCTGCGCAAGCAGGCCAAGGCCCGCAAACGCGACCGCGGCATCCCGCTCGGCCGCGCCCAGCACGAGCTGGCCCGCGCCTACGGCTTCCCGAGCTGGCCCCGCCTGGTCGAGCACGTCCGCGCGACGGCGCTCGACGGCATCGAACGCGCCCTCGTCCTCGCCGACCCGGCCGCCCTGACCGGCCTGCTCGCCGCCGGGGACGCCGCGCGGGAGCCGGTCGGCGGGCTCGACCCGCTGCTGGTGCTGCTGCGCCGCGCCAGCGCGCCGGAGTCCCGCGTACGCGAGTGCGCCCGCCTCCTGCTCGACGCGGGCGCCGACCCCGGCGCGCACACGCCGGAGAACGGCGGCGAGTGGCGGCGCACGGCGCTGTTCGACGCGGTCGAACGCCGTGACCTGCGCCTCGCCCGCCTCCTCGTCGACCGCGGGGCCACGCCGGACGAGGACGCCTTTTACCACGCCTGCGAGCAGTCCGGCACCGCCTTCCTCGACCTGCTGTACCGGCCGGGCTTCGAGCGGCTGGTCGTCCGCAAGCTGGACTTCGAGGACGCCGGCGGGCTGCGCTGGTTCCTCGCGCACGGGGCCGACGTGAACGCCGCCCACGCGCTGCACCACGCGATCGTCCGGGGCAGGAGCACCACGATCCTGACGATCCTGCTGGACGCGGGCGCCCAGATCGACCTGCCCTGGGACCGCTGGGACGTCGGCCGCCGCCCGCTGGCGCTGGCCGCCCGCTGCGGGCACCTGGCGGCGTACGAGCTGCTGCTCTCGCGCGGCGCGACCGCCGAGCTGGACCCGGTGGACGCGGCTGTGCTGGCGGTGGCGCGCGGCGAGTCGGCCCGCCTGCCCGTGGCGCCGGTGCCGGTGCTGGGCGTGCCGCACGACGGTGACTTCGGCTGGCTGCTGGGGCAGTTCGCGCTGCTCGGCCGGACGGAGGTGGTGCGGGCGCTGCTGGATGCCGGGATGGCGGTGGACACGCGGGGCTACAGCAACTTCACGCCGCTCGACCAGGCGGCCATGCAGGGGCGGACGGCCACCGTACGGCTGCTGATCGAGCGCGGGGCGGATCTCGCCGACTGCGCGTTCGACGAGGAGGGGCCGACGCCGCTCGACTGCGCGCTGTGGGGGCTGCGGAACAACCGGGCCGAGGACGGCGACTACCTCGGAACCGTACGCGCGCTGGTCGAAGCCGGCGCCCCCACCCGGCATCGCCCGCCGACCGGCGACGCCGCCATCGACGCCCTGCTCCCCGCCCGCGAGAGCTGACGAAAGGGCGCGGCGGCTCCCAGCCGGCCACCCCCGCGCCCTGCCCGGTCAGCGGCCGTAGCGGCTCCTCAGGTGCCGCCACCAGTCGCGGAACATCCACGCGTCGAACTCCGTGATCGACGACGCGCTGCCGGCCTTCATCAGGAAGCAGCACACGCCGCTCGGCGTCCAGTCGTAGAAGTCGTCCAGGCCGAACGAGTGGCCGATCTCGTGCAGCAGGATGTGCATGTTGTCGGCGTTGAGGTTCGACATGTAGTACTCGCTGCCGAGGCGCTGCCCCCAGTCGCCGCCCGCGCCGCCGCCGAAGCCGGAGGTCAGCCAGAGCGACATGTCGTAGTGGTGCGACGCGCCGCCGGGACAGTTGGGGTAGTTGCCGCTCTGGTTGAAGAAGCGGCCGCAGGGCTCGGCGCACTGCGGGGCGTTCTCGCGGATGTCGTTGACGTAGATGTCGACCGAGTTGTCGTTCCACTGCAGCTGGGCGCGGTCGCGTACGGCCCAGCCGACCACCTTCACCGGCACGCTGCTGTACAGCCAGCCGTCCTGGCCGGCCATGACGTCCATCCACTTCTTGAACTGGCGGGCCAGCGTGGCGTGGATCTGGTCGCGCTGGGCGGCGGTCACGCCGGCGCTGGAGTCCCAGCGCACGCAGTAGTTGATCGAGCCGCCGTTGGCCATGACCTGGTCCCAGCCGTAGTTACGGAAGCCGTACAGGTTGGGGTAGGTGCTCTCGACGTGCTGCCACACCTCGTTGAGCGGGGTGACGAGGTTCGACGGCGGGTTCCAGCCGCCGCCGGCGGGCGGGTCGTCGGCCCACGCCTTGACCTCCAGCAGCCCGACCGAGCCCTGGCCGCTCTCCAGGACGACGCGCAGCCGCGTGGTGCTCACCGCGGAGGCGAAGGTGACCTTGTTGTAGGCGTTGACGGCGATCGGGTACGTGCCGGGGATGTCGGCGTACGCGCTGCCTGTCCACCGCTGCAGCCGCCACGAGGCCGGGACGCGCACGCCGCCGTTGTCGTCGAAGAAGTACACCTCGGCGGATTTGAGGGTCTGCGCGGAGTTCCAGGTGAGTTGGGCCCATTGGGTGCCGGTGTTGGGCCAGGTGCCCCAGCGGCGGTTGACGGTGTCGTTCGAGCCGGGCGGGTCGATGCCGTCGTTGAGCGCGGCGACGTTCTCCCAGGGTGAGGTATAGGAAGCGGACGGGGTGGCGTTCCTCGCCACGTTGGTGTCGGCATGGGCGGGCGCGGCGGGTGACAGCCAGCCGCAGACGAGCAGCAGCAGGGGCACGACGGCCAGGCGTCTGAGGAGTGCTCGCACGCCGGTCCTCCGTTTCTGGTAGCGCTAACATTCCGGACCTTGAAATAAGGTCGCGCTCCCACATGGCCCGCCGGGGCGCACGTCCTGTCCGGGCCTTCATGGCACGTGCGCGCCGCCGTCGTCAACCGCCGTACGCACGCGGCCACGGCCATCTGCGGCTTCTCGCTTTGAAACTTTCACGGCTACGCTAGACCGGCTCGACTCCCCCGAAAGACAAGGACCCTACGTGCTGAGCACTCACGTGCACGCCTACCTCAGAGCGGCTGCGGGCGACCAGGCCCACCGGGCCGGACCGTTCACGATCCGGTTCGACGAGCACGACGACGCCCTGCCGTTCAACTACGCGATCCCGGACGACGGCGTCACTCCCGCGGCCGAGGAGGTCGCGGCGCTGATGGCGGCCTTTCGCGAGCGGGCGCGCACACCCCGGCTGGAGTACGTGCCGCAGGCCGCTCCCGGCGTCGAGCAGGCGTTGGAGGCGGCCGGGTTCGTGGCGGAAGGCCGCTACCCGCTGCTGATCTGCCCGCCCGACGCGGTCGCGGACGAGGCCGTGCCCGGCGTCGAGGTGACGCTGGTCGACGACGATCCCGGCCTGTGGGGCGCCGCCCGGGTGATGAACGCCGCCTTCGAGGCTCCCGAGGCGACCGAGCACGACGTCGCCAGGCTGCGCAGGGTCCTCGACGGGGGCGGCCTGATGGCCACCGCCATCGACGCCGCCACCGGCGAGGTGGTCGGCGCCGGCCAGCTCGGCGGCCCGCACCTGGGGGTGGCGGAGGTCGCGGGCATCGCCGTGGCCGCCTCACACCGGCGGCGCGGCATCGGCGGCGCGGTCACGGCGCTGCTGACCAGGGCGGGCGCGAAGGCCGGCATCACGACGCCGTTCCTCACCCCGGCCGACGACCGGGCGGCCAGCGTCTACCTGCGGGTCGGCTACCGCAAGGTGGGCGAGATGCTGCACGTCTCCGCTCAAGATCCGGCGAGATAACCCTGCACCACGGGGCCGATGTCGCGGACCAGGTCCTCCACCTCGGCCTCGGCCATCGGCGGCAGGCACAGGACGTAACGGGTCAGGGCGAGGCCGAGCAGCTGGGTGCTGACCAGCCCGGCCCGGTAGGCCGCGTCGGGCGCCTTGGTCACCTGGGTGACGAAGCCGGCGATCTGCTGCTGGAAGACCTCGCGCATGCGCTCGGCCGCCATGGGGTTGGTGCTGGCCGAGCGCAGCAGCAGGACCAGCACGTCGTCGGACAGATCGCCCTCCCAGCGGGCCAGGAAGTGCCGGACGAGCAGCTCGCCCAGCCGGTCGGCCCGCGGCTCCCCCACGGCGCCGAGCCGCAGGTCGACGTCCACGGCCGCGCTGAACAGCCCGGCCTTGCTGCCGTAGTAGCGCATGACCATCGAGGGGTCGACGCCGACCGTCGAGGCGACCGCCCTGATCGTCATGGCCTCGTAGCCCCGTTCGATGAGCAGTTTCCTGGCGGCGGCGAGGATCGCGTTCCTGGTCGCCGCCGACCTCTCTGTGAACGCCATGACAACGAGCGTAGGCCAACACTTGTACGACTTAGGCGAGCACGTGCCGCCATGCCGTGACGGCCTCCGCGACGGCCCCCGCGATGGCCTGCGGCCGGTCCTCCGGGGTGTGGTGGCCGGCTGTCTCCGGGCGTTCGACGATCTCGACGGCGGCGAGGTTCGCCGCACACCAGGCGAGCGTCTCCCGCGTCCACATCGCTCCCGGGCCGGGACGGAAGGCGAGCACCAGCTTGGGGACATCCGTACTCGCCGCCGCCCACCTCCCGAACGCCTCGATCCTGGCCACCACGTCGGCGGGCTCGCCGCCGAGCGGCAGCGACCGCGCCCAGCGCAGCAGCGGGCGGCGGCTCTCCCGCGTCGGGTACGGCGCCTGGTAGGCCGCCAGGTCGTCCTCCCCCAGCGGGGTGGCGACGGTGGCGGGCAGGGAGCGGCGCAGGTGGTCGGGGTCGTCGAGGATCATCTTCTCGCCGGTGCCCGGCGTCTTGATCGCCCTGAACAGGTCGCGGCCTCCTTCGGGAAACTCCTCCCAGGTCATCGGCTTGATGACGGCCTCGGTGACGACGATGCCCCTGACCCTGTCCTGGTGGCGGGCGGCCCAGTCGAAGGCCAGCGCGCCGCCCCAGTCGTGGCCGACGAGCAGCACGTCGTCCAGGTCCAGCGCGTCGAACCAGGCGTCCAGGTAGGCGGCGTGGTCGGCGAACGTGTAGTCGATGTCCGGCTTGCCGGACTCGCCCATGCCGATGAGGTCGGGCGCCAGGCGGCGGCCCTCTGCGACGGCGGGCATGACGTCGCGCCAGAGGTGGGAGGAGGTCGGATTGCCGTGCAGGAACACGATCGGCTGCCCCGCGCCGGTCTCCCGGTGGTGGATGGTGGAGTCGAGGATGCGGGTCACGGGCATGATGCGGCCCTTTCTGTGGCGACGTCGGTGGTGGTCAGGGGCGGAAGGCGGCGGCGTGGCGGGCCGCCCAGTCGGCGAACGTGCGTGGTGCGCGGCCCAGGAGGGTGGCCACGTCGGGGCTGACCTGCTGCTCGGCGGCCGTCGGCGTGCCGAGGACGGACAGGGTGGCCTCGGCGGCCTCCAGCGGCATGAACCGCGCCATCTCGGCGTGGGCCTCGTCCCTGCTCTGCTCGATGAAGCGCACCTCGGTGCCGAGCGCCCGTCCGAGTGCCGCGGCCCGCTCGCGCGGGGTGATCGGCTCGGGTCCGGTGAGCACGTACGTCCGGCCGGCGTGCCCGTCCTGCCGCAGCACCGTGGCCGCGACCTCGGCGATGTCGGCCGGGTCGATGAACGGCAGCGCGGTGCCGGCGAACGGGGCGGCGGCCGTCCGACCGGCGCGCACTGATCCGGCCCAGGCCAGCGTGTTGGTGAAGAAGCCGCCGGGGCGCAGGAGCGTCCACTCCAGGCCGGATGCGCGGACGGCGGCCTCGAAGGCGGCCGGGTGCGCGTACAGGCCGGGCCTGGTTGCCGCGCCCTGCGAGGAGAGCAGGACGACGCGCCGGATCCCGGCACTCTGAGCCGTCTTCAGGACGGCCTCCGGTTCCTGCCCGGCGACCAGCAGGAACAACGTGCTCGCCCCGGCGAAGGCGGCCTCGAGGCTCGCCGGATCGCCGAGGTCGGCCGCGACGTGCCGGACGCCCGCCGGTTGCGGCGCGGGGTTGCGCGAGACGGCGGTGACCTGCTCGCCCGCGGCGGCGAGCAGGCGGACGACCTCGGCGCCGACGTTCCCGGTGGCACCCGTGATGACGTACATGACGACCTCAGTTCTTAGTTAGTTGACTGACTTATAACGGAGACCATAGCGGGCGAGGAGCTGAGCTGTCTATAGTTAGTCAGGTGACTGACTCAAAGCGGCCGGGAAAGCGGGAGCGGCTGGCGGGCGCCGCCGTACAGGTGCTGCACGAGCGCGGGGTCGAGAAGACGACCCTGGCCGACATCGCGCGGGCCGCCGACGTCCCCGTGGGCAACGTCTACTACTACTTCAAGACGAAGGACCAGCTCATCCAGGCCGCCATCGACGAGCACGGCCGCGAGCTCGACACCCTGATCGCCGGCCTCGAACAACTCCCCACCCCGCAGGAACGCCTCAAGGCGCTGCTGCGCGGCTGGATGAGCCGGCCCGACGTCACCGCCCGCTACGGCTGCCCCACCGGCACCCTCGCCTCCGAGCTGGACAAGCGCGACGACGGCCTGGACAAGGCGATCGCCGGGGTGATGCGGCGGCTGCTCGACTGGGTCGAGACGCAGTTCGCGGCCATGGGGCGGACGGACGCGCGGGAGCTGGCCGTCGGGCTGTTCGCCTCGTACCAGGGCGTCGCCCTGCTCACCAACACCTTCCGCGATCCCGAGCTGATGACGGTGGAGGGACGCCGCCTGGAGCGCTGGATCGACTCGCTTGCCGTTTGACCCGCGGGCCGGGGGGCGGTAACGTCCCCCTCCCCTAGCGACGCCTTTCCGGGGCCCGCGGGTGGTGGGGGCCGTATCCATCGGCTCTCCGGAGGCCCGCATGTCCACCGCCTCGCGCGACTTCCGTCTGCTGCTGCTCGGGCAGACCACCAGCCAGCTCGGCGCCCAGGTCAGCGCCGTCGCGATCCCGCTGCTCGCCGTCGTCACCCTGCACGCCTCCCCGCTGCAGCTGGGTCTCGTCACGGCGTCGGGGACGGTCGCGTTCGCCCTGATCGGGCTGCCCGCAGGGGCCTGGCTCGACCGCGTACGCCGCCGCCCGGTCCTCGTCGCCGCCGACCTGGTCAGGGCCGCCCTGCTGGTCACGATCCCGGTCGCGGCGCTCCTCGGCACGCTGTCCATCGCGCAACTCGTGCTCGTGTCGCTGCTCACCGGCGTCGCCCGGGTGTTCTTCGACGTCGGCTACCAGAGCTACCTGCCGTCCGTCGCCGGTCCCGACCTGCTCAAGGGCAACGCCGCCATGGAGACCATCCGGGCCGGCGGCCAGCTCGCCGGGCCCGGCCTCGGCGGCTGGGCGACCACGCTCGTCGGCGCCGCGAACGTGGTGCTGGTGCAGGCCGCCGCGTTCGTCGTGTCGGCGGTGTCGCTGCTGGCGATCGCCGTCCGCGAGCCCGCCGCCCCGCCCGCGGCCGCCGGCAGCGGGATGGCGGGGCAGATCCGGGAGGGGCTGGCGTTCGTGGCGCGAACCCGCGTGCTGCGCGCGCTGCTCGTGACGAGCGCGGCCGGCAACCTCTCCTTCGGCGTCGCCTCGGCGGCCGGGTTCGTCTTCATGGTCCGTACTCTCGGCCTTCCGCCCGCCGCGATCGGCGCGGTGCTCGCGCTCGGCTCGGTCACCGTCATGCTGGGCGCCGCCATCACCCCGCGCCTGGCCCGTCGGTACGGTTCGGCGCGGATCGTCTGGCTCTGCCTGGCGGTGACCGGGCCCGCCGGGCTGCTCACACCGCTCGCCACCCCCGGCTGGGGCGTCGCCCTGCTCGTGCTCGGCACCGCCGCCGGCGAACTGGGACAGATCGTGTACGCCATCACGAGCGTCACCCTGCGCCAGCGACTCTGCCCCGACCGGCTGCTCGGCCGGGTGAACGCCACCATGCGCTGCTTCGTGACCGGCATCTTCCCCGCGGGCGCCCTGCTGGGCGGCGTACTGGCGGAGGCCGCAGGAGTACGAGCGGCGCTCTGGACCGCCGCCGTGATCATCCTGGTGTCGCCACTGCCGACGTGGCGTGCCCTACGCGGCACACGGGACGCGGAGCAGCCCCGGCTCTGACCGAAAGCGCCGGCTCGGCGCCCACCGTGACGGGAAACGTCATGGCGTTCGCCGAGCACCGTCCGACCGAGTCCCGCCGACGGAACCCGACCTGATCAGTCACCCTCCCGCTGCAAACCCCTCATGTCCTGTCGTCAGAGCTCCTGAACTGAACAAGCCCCACCACCGCCCCACTTCGTCGGAGGCCGGATGCCGAGGGTCCGAGGTGGCGGGGCCGGTGTGTGCGCGGCGGCTCAGGAGCCGCTGGCGAGCCAGTTGGCGTGAGCGCCGTGAGCCCCCGCGGCAAGCCAGGCCGCTGCGGCGGCCGTGTCACCGGGGATGACGACCGAGGCGGCCCACCGCTCCGCACACAACCCCCGGACGCGCTCCCGTAACGGACCCTGCGCCATCAGGACGCCACCGGCCAGCACGATCGGCGACGTCTCCCCAGGCACCCGGACCCTGGCCAGCGTGGCCAGCAGCCGATCGGCGGCCGACTCGATGATCGCAGCAGCCGCCGGGTCACCCGCCTCGGCGGCCTGCCCGACGAGCGGTGCCAGCGGCGCGAGCGTCGCCACGGGCGCAGCCTGCGCCCGAATGATGATGAGATCAGCGGTACGCGAGCTCAACGCCGCCCCAGGCCCAGCCACCGCCTCAACAACCGACCGCGCCAACTCACCCTCCGCCCCGACAACGCCCGAGCCGCGAACGCGGCCACCCACATTCACCGCTGAGCCGGAGCAGGCCGGGTCGTCCCCCGCACTCCCCACCGAACCCGAGCGACCCCCGGAGTCGCCCGCGCTTCCCACCGCAGGTTGGGCCGCCTGGTCCACGGGTGTAGGGACGGCGTCAGGTTGTCCCGCCGGGGAGTCGCCCATCCTGTTGGCTCCCGGCCGGGCCGAGTGGTTGCCCGACATGTCGGGTGTGGAGCTGGTTGGTGGGGTGGTGAGGTGGTGGATGGTGTGGCGGGCGGCGGCGCGGCCGAGCCAGAAACCGGAGCCCTCGTCGCCCAGCAGCCACCCCTGGCCGTCGGCGACCTCCGTGACCCGTCTGTCCGCTACGCGCAGGGCTACGGCTCCTGTCCCCGACAAGAGGACGTGGCCCGAGGGCTCAGGGGTGCCGGCTACGAAAGCGAGCAGGGGGTCCTCGACGCCGCGTACCGGAAAGTGCAGGCCGCAGTCGGCCCAGGCGCGGGTGAAGGCGGCGTGTACGGCGGGGTCCTCCAATGCGCCGAGGCCGGCGAGGCCGATCACCCCGTTCACCACCCGGCCGGGGTCGGTCGCCCCGAGCGCTTGCTTGACGGCGGTGGTGATCTCGGCGAGTGCGGCCTCCACGCCGTGTGCGACGGGGTTCCCCCCGCCGGCCAGGCCGTAGCCGGCTCGTTCGCCGGTGGACGTGGTGAGCAGGGCACGCGTCGAGGTGCCGCCGGCGTCGATACCGAGGAAGAGGTCCATGGTCGCTCTCTTGTCGCGCTGAGGGCTGGGGGGTTGGCGCGCACTGTACTCGACCCGCCCCCACCACCCCAGCCCCAGCCGACCGTCCGATCTCGCCAACCCCACCCAATGAACGACCCCACCCCGCCGCCCCTGTCCCCGCCGTCCCTCTCCCCGCTGGCTCCGACCCGCCTTCTCGCCTGGCGGGGCGTGGGATACTGCGGAAATGGCGCGGGTCGTGTTCATCGGGGTCGGTGACGTGGAGTTGACGCGCCGCGTGGTGTCCGCGCTGGTGCTGGGGGCCGGGCTGCGGGGCGAGCTGGAGATCGTGCTCCATGATGACGATCCCGGAAAGCTGGTGACGACCGAGCGGCTGGTGCGGGCGATCGACGCGGAGGCGGGGTCCGAGGCGAAGATCCGCAGTGTGTTCGATCGGCGGCAGGCGCTCAGGGGCGCCGATTTCGTGGTGAGTCATCTCGACATCGGCGGGTTCGAGGCGACGTTGCGGGACTTCGAGATCCCGCACCGGTACGGACTGCGGCAGACCATCGGCGACACCATCGGCATCGGAGGGATCTTCCGGGGGCTGCGGACCATCCCCGTGCTGGTCGAGCTGGCGCGGCAGATGGCCGACGAGTGCCCGGACGCGTGGCTGCTGAGCTGCAGCGACCCGATGGCGATGACCGGGTGGGCGGTGCACGAGGCCACCGGGTACGAGCGGTTCGCCGGGTTGTGTCACGCGGTGTGCGACACGCACGCGTACCTGGCCGATCTTGTGGGGCGCGATGAGGATGAGGTGAGCTTTCTCAGCGCCGGGCTCAATCACCAGTCGTTCGTGCTGCGGTTCGAGGCGGGCGGGCGGTCGCTCTATCCCGAGCTGGACGCGGTGCTGGAGGCCGACCCGCAGCTGCGGCGGCACGTACGCGCCGAGCTCTACCGTACGTTCGGCTACTTCCCGACGCAGTCGAGCGAGCACGCCGCCGAGTACGTCCCCTGGATCATGCGCCACCCTGACGAGACCGCCCGGCTGGGCGTGCCGGTCGAGGAATACCTGCGGCGCGTCGGCAAGAGCCTGCACCTGTACGAAGAGACACGGCGCGCCCTGTCGGCGGGCCACCCGCTGCTGATCCGGTGGCAGCACCAGGAGCCGGCGGCGGCGATGATCCTGGCGATGCTGACCGGCGAGGAGAAGGAGATCTACGTCAACGTGGCCAACCGGGGCCTGATCGGCAACCTGCCTGAGGGGTGTTGCGTGGAGGTGCCGGCGGTGGTCGGTGCGGCGGGGGCACGGCCACGGGCCGTCGGCGATCTGCCGGTGCAGCTCGCGGCGCTCAACAGGACGTTCCTGAACGTCGTGGAGCTGACCGTACGGGCGGCGCTCGACGGTGATCGTTCGCACGTCTATCATGCGGCGATGCTCGACCCCAACACCGCCGCCACGTTGCCGCTGCCCGCGATCAAGGCGCTGTGCGACGAGCTCATCGAGGCGCACGGCGACCTGCTGCCGCCGGCGGTCCGTGCGTGATGGAGTCGATGCCAACGGAGGTGCGCCGCGAGCGCATGCTGGCGCTGCTCACCGAGCAGGAGTTCGCGCGGGTGGCGGAGCTGGCCGAGGCGTTCGGGGTGTCGAGCGTGACCGTGCGCGCCGACCTCGACGCTCTGGAGGAGCAGGGCAGGGTACGCCGGGTGCGCGGCGGGGCGATGGCGGCCGGTCCCGCCCCGCATGTGGAGCCGTCGTTCGAGCTGTCGCTGGGCACGGCGGCGGTGGAGAAGTCGCTGATCGCGAAGGTGGCGGCGCGGCTGGTGACGTCCGGCGAGTCGGTGCTGATGGGGGCCGGCACGACCACGTCCTACGTGGCCCGCGAGCTGGTGGCGCGCTCGGAGCTGACCGAGGTGACGGTGTTCACCAACGGGTTGCGTACGGCGCTGGAGCTGGAGCCCGCGTTGCCCCGGATCTCGGTCGTGGTGACCGGCGGGAGCCTGCGCCGCCAGCAGCATTCGCTGGTCGATCCGCTGGGCGGCAAGCTGCTTGAGGGGATCAGGGCGCACACGGCGATCCTGGGCTGCGGCGGGGTCGATCCGGTGGCCGGGGTGACGAACGTGAGCCTGCCCGACGCCGAGATGAAGCAGCGGATGTTGCGGGCGGCGGCCAGGAAGATCCTGGTGGCGGACGCGTCGAAGCTGGGTGTGGTGGAGATGGCCCCCATCTGCGCGATCGGGGAGATCGATCTGCTGATCACCGGGGAATCGGCCGATCCCGAGTGCGTGGCGGCGCTGCGCGACAAGGGGCTGGAGGTCGAAGTCGCCCGCTGAGCCAGATCCTGAGTTTCGGCGGCGAGGGCCACGCGCCGGCGAACAGGGCAGGCGCCCCGGGCGGATCACTGCCCGGGGCGGAGGGAACGGCGGTCAGGCGCGGAGTGCCTCTGGCAGGAGGTCGCCGTGGGCGCGGGTGAGGTCGTCGGCCATCGACCAGATCTCGTCGAGGGTGAGTGAGGCGGCCGTGTTCGGGTCCACCATCAGGGCGTGCCTGACCAGGCGGGGATCGCCCTCCTGCGCCGCCCGTACCGTCAGCTCGTTGACGCTCACGTAAGACCTGTTCAGGGCCGCGCACTGCGGGGGCAGCGCACCGACGGCGGTGGGGCGGACGCCGGTGGCGTCCACCGCGCAGGGCACCTCGACGACGCAGCCGTGCGGCAGGTTCGAGATGAGGCCGTCGTTGACGACGTTGCCGTAGACGACGCGCGGCGTGCCGGTGACGATGCTGTGGATGATCTGCGGCGCGTACTCGTCGGTGCCGGCGATGTCGAGCTCGCCGCCGCCGCGTACGAGGTCGCGGGTGCGCTTGTAGTCGGCCACGTTCTCTTCACTGACCCGCAGGTACTCGCCGACGGGGATGCGCAGCCGGTCGAGCTCGCCGTCGTGGTGCATGAGCCACGGGACGTACTCGGCGGAGTGCTCGCTGGTCTCGGTCGGGTAGTAGCCGAGCCGCCGGTACATGTCGATCCTGACCCGCCGCCGCAGCTCGGGGTCGTCGGCGTCGAGCCGGGGGTAGAGGTTCTCGCCGTCGCGCTCGAAGCGCAGCACCCACGCCTGGTGGTTGACGCCGGCCGCGACGTACGAGATCTTCTCGTACGGCACCGACACCAGGTCGGCCAGCCCCCGCATGGTCCAGTAGACGGAGTGGCAGAGGCCGACGACGTTCTTGACCTTGCCCGACAGGTACCAGACGTTCATGGCCATCGGGTTGGTGTAGTTGAGCAGCAGCGCGTCGGGGCAGACGGCACGGATGTCGGCGGCGAGGGCGTCGAGCAGGGGGAAGGTGCGCAGGGCGCGGAAGACGCCGCCGGCGCCGATGGTGTCGGCGATGGTCTGGCGCAGCCCGTACCTGGCGGGGATCTCGAAGTCGGTCACCGTGGCGTCGTAGCCGCCGACCTGCACCATGTTGATGACGAAGTCGGCGCCGTCGAGCGCCGCGCGGCGGTCGAGGTGGGCGGTGACGGCGGCGGCGTCGCCGGTGATGCGGCGGGCGACGGCCTCGGCGACCTCCAGGCGCTCGGGGTCGATGTCGTGCAGCGCGATGCGCATGCCGCGCAGTTCGGGGAAGGCGACCAGGTCGGCGAGCAGCCCCTGGGTGAAGACGACGCTTCCCGCCCCGACGAACACGATCTTCTTCATGAGGTTGCTTCCTCCCAGGTGGGCTGGGCCGCGGTGCCCCCGGCGGCGCGGGTGGAGAGGGTGCCGCAGGTCACGGCCACGGTCATGGCCTGCTTGAGCGGCAGGCCGCGCAGGAGCGCGGCGAGCAGGCCGGCGTTGAAGCTGTCTCCCGCGCCGACGGCGTCCACGACGGTCGCGGGGGTGGCGGGCACCTCGGCGGGCTCTCCGTCGGCGAAGGCGAGCGCGCCGAGCGCGCCGCGCTTGACGACGGGCAGCGTGCCGAGGGCGGCCAGCTCCCGTACGGCCCGGAGCAGCGGATCGGGCTCGCCGCGATCACCGCGCTGGCCGGCGGCCGGTGGCGGGCCGGCGACGGCGGTGGCCACGGCGGTGGCGATGGCGAGGGCTTCGGCTTCGTTCGGGAGCAGGACGTCGGTGACGGGCAGGACCTCGGCGAGGCCCGCCCACCGTCCCGCCGGGTCGTCGTTGGTGTCGAGCGAGGTGGACGCCCCGGCCGCCCTGGCCAGCCGGAACAGCCCGGCGAGCCCGGCGGCGAGCCGCGGCTGGAGGAAGTACGACGACACGTGGACGTGCGCGGTCCGCTCCAGCAGCCCGCGCGGCACGTCGTCCGCGCCGAGCCGGTCGAGGCAGCCGGAGGCGGTGAGGATGGCCCGGTCGTCGCCGTCCACGAGCACCACGGTCATGGCGGTGGGCACGTCGGGGTCGACGACGCAGGCGGAGACGTCGACGCCGCCGGAGCGCAGGGCGTCCAGGACGAAGGCCCCGGCGGGGTCGTCCCCCACCCGGCCGACGAACGCGGTGCGCAGGCCGAGCCGGGCGGCGCCGTACGCGGTGATCGCACCGGAGCCGCCGAGCACCAGGCCGGCCGCGGGGACGAGCTGTTCCCGCTGGCCGAACTCGGGATGGCGAGGCGCACCGGAGACGATCACGTCCGGGTTGGCGTCGCCGACGACAAGCAGGTCGAAGGTCGTTCTGGACACCACGGCACCGTTGCAGGTGTTGTGAAAGCTTGTCAAGTCTTGCGATTTTTCGAAGGTATTGACAAGACTTCGAAAGTAACCATGATTGGCTCCAATCATTCCGGGAGGAGCATCCACAGTGCGAAGAAGAACCGCGGCGGCCCTGGTCGCGGCGATCGTCCTGGCGGCCGCGGGCTGCGGGGGGTCGGCGCAGGAGGGCGCGAAGACGGTGGACCCGCAGGCGAAGGTGAAGCTCACCTGGTGGACGGGCCAGACGGCGGACGCCGAGAAAATCCTCGAAGGGCTGGCGGCGAAGTTCACCCAGCAGCACCCCAACGTGACGATCGAGGTCTCCTCCGGCGCCTCGACCACCGACGACCTGCTGCAGA
Source organism: Nonomuraea sp. NPDC004580 (assembly GCF_040609855.1). Taxonomy (NCBI): domain Bacteria; kingdom Bacillati; phylum Actinomycetota; class Actinomycetes; order Streptosporangiales; family Streptosporangiaceae; genus Nonomuraea; species Nonomuraea sp. NPDC004580. The sequence continues at coordinate 38,653 of NZ_JBEXLH010000058.1, forward strand.
AGCTCTCCGCCGGCTTCGCCAGCGGCGTCTACCCCGACATCTCCTACGCTTTCGGAAGCTGGGCCTCGCAGCTGCAGGAGTCGGGCAAGACGCTCGACCTGACCGAGAAGGTGAAGGACCCGGCGGTCAAGTGGGCGGAGTTCCCCGAGGCGGCCCGCTCGACCGCGACGCCGAACGGGCAGGTCATCGGCTTCCCCGCGATCGTGGACAACCTCTCGCTGATCTACAACAAGAAACTCTTCGACGCCAAGGGCGTGGCGTACCCGACCGACGAGTGGACCTGGGACGACTTCCGCGCGGCGGCCAAGAAGCTCACCGACCCGGCGGAGAAGATCTACGGGACCGCGTACTCGGTGAGCGCCTCCGAGGACACGACCTGGCACTTCTGGCCGCTGCTGTGGCAGCGCGGCGGCAGCATCCTGTCGCAGGACCAGAAGAAGGCCGCGTTCAACTCGCAGGCCGGGGTGGACGCGCTGGAGTTCCTGCGGGCGATGGCGGTGGACGACAAGAGCGTCTACCTCGACCAGACCGACGAGCGCTACGCGCCGCTGTTCGCGGACGGCCGCATCGGCATGATCATCAACGGGCCCTGGTCGCTGTACGACCTCAAGCAGAAGAAGACCGACTACGGCGTGGCCTTCCTGCCCGGCACGAACGGCGACCACCAGACCGTCTCGGGCCCCGACCTGTGGACGCTGTTCGACAACGGCGACGCCAACCGCGCCTACTGGTCGTTCGAGCTGATCAAGTGGCTCACCTCGGCCGAGGGCGACGCCCAGTGGAACCTCACCCAGGGCAACCTGCCGCTGCGCAACTCGGAGACGAAACTGCCCGAGTACGAGAAGTACGTCAAGGAGTACCCGGGCGCCGAGAAGATGGTCGCCAACCTGGCCAACGCCAAGCAGGCCAGGCCCACGGTCAGCGGCTACGTGGAGATGTCGCGGCACGTCGGCGAGGCCATCGCCAAGGCCATGCAGGGCGCGGCGCCGCCCAGGCAGGCCCTTGACGAGGCGGCGCAGAAGTCGGCCATCGCGCTGGCCGGGGGCTGACGATGTCGGGGTTGTTCGCCGGGCGCCGGCCGGCCGCCCACGTCTCGGCACCGCCGTCCGGCAGGGCGCGGTGGCTGCACCGCACCCTGACCGGATGGGGCTTCGCCGGCCCCGCCACCGTGCTCGTGGTCGGCCTGTCGATCTTCCCGGCGGTGTGGGCGTTCCTCATCTCCCAGCAGAAGTGGAACGGCATCTCCCCCGCCAAGCCGATCGGCTGGCTGAACTACCAGCTCATGGCCCAGGACCCGGACCTGCTCGCGGCGGTGCGGCACACGCTGATGTTCACGGTGCTGTTCGTGCCGGCGTCGATCTTCCTCGGCATGCTCGTCGCCGTCGCCCTGAACCGGCCGATCAAGCTGGTCGGCTTCTACCGTACGTGCATCTTCATCCCGTTCGTGGCGTCGGCGGCGGCCACCGGCATCCTGGCGAACTTCGTCTTCAACCCGCAGTACGGCGCCGCCAACAGCGTCCTGCGCACGCTCGGCCTGCCGCAGCAGCAGTTCCTGGAGAGCCAGTCGCAGGCGCTCGCGGTGATCTGCCTGATCGCGCTGTGGGGGCAGGTCGGCTTCACCGTGGTGGTCTATCTGGCCGCGCTGCAGGACATCCCGAAGGACGTGGTCGAGGCGGCCCGCATGGACGGCGCCAACCGCTGGCAGGTCTTCCGGCACGTCACGATGCCGCAGCTCGGCCCGGTGACCGTCTTCACCTCCATCTGGCAGACGATCACCGCGCTGCAGTTGTTCGACCTGGTCTTCACCACCACCAGGGGCGGCCCGCTCGGCGCCACCCAGACGATCGTCTACTACGTCTACACCCAGGCGTTCAAGCTCACGAAGTTCGGCTACGGCTCGGCCGTGGCGTACGGGCTGTTCGCCGCCACCATGCTCATCACCGTCGGGATGATCCTCTACTCCCGGCGCAGCAAGATCGAGGCCTTCTGATGCGACGCCTGCCGTTCAGCCCGTGGCACCTGCTGCTGATGCCGCTGGCGCTGCTGTTCGCGCTGCCGCTGGTGCAGATGGTGCTGACCGCGTTCATGCCGGACAGTGACATCAACCGCTTCCCGCCCCGCTTCATCCCGAGCCGGCTGACCCTCGACGGGTTCGCCGGCCTGTTCAGCCAGTCGTCGGCGCTGCTGTGGCTGCTCAACACGGTGATCGTGGCCGCCGTCGCGGTGGTGTCGCACCTGATCCTGTGCTCGATGGCCGGGTACGGCTTCGCCCGGCTGAAGTTCTTCGGCAAGCAGGCGGGGTTCCTGATGATCCTGGCGACCATCATGATCCCGACGCAGCTGCTGATGATCCCGACGTACGTGATGTTCAGCCGGCTCGGCCTGATCGACACGCTGGCGGCGGCGTTCGTGCCGTGGCTGGCGTCGGCGTTCGGGATCTTCCTGATGCGGCAGTTCTTCCTGTCGCTGCCCGCCGAGCTGGAGGACGCCGCCCGCATCGACGGGTGCACGACGTTCGGCGTGTTCTGGCGGGTGGTGCTGCCGCTGGCCAAGCCCGCGCTGGCCACGCTGACCGTCTTCACCCTGCTCGGCTCGTGGAACGACCTCATCTGGCCGCTCATCGCCATCAGTGACGAGAGCAACTACACGATCCAGCTCGGCCTGGCCAACTTCCAGGGCACCAGGCACACCCAGTGGTCGCTGCTCATGGCCGGGAACGTGGTGGCGACGCTGCCGCTGATCGTCGGGTTCGTCGCGGCGCAGCGGCAGTTCGTCGCCACCATGACGTTCACCGGCCTGAAGGGCTGAGCGCTACCAGGCGACGGGCAGCGAGGTGAGGCCGTACACGATGTTGAACGAGCGGAACTCCGCGGGCGGGCCCTCCTCGCGCAGCCCGGGGAACCGCTCGAACAGCGCCGGGAAGGCCATGCCCATCTCCATCCTGGCCAGCGGCGCGCCGAGGCAGTGGTGCACACCGTGACCGAAGGCGACGTGGCCCATCTCGCCGCGTGAGATGTCGAGCCGGTCGGGGCCGGGCACGAGCGCGGGGTCGCGGTTGGCGGCCGGCAGCACGCAGACCACCAGCTCGCCCTCCGGGATGCGCACGCCCGCCACCTCCACATCCGTGGTGGTCACCTTGAACGTGCCCGAGTGCACGATGCTGAGCCAGCGCAGCAGCTCCTCGACCGCCGCGCCCCACCGCTCGGGCTCCTTGCGCAGCAGGTCGAGCTGGTCGGGGTGGCGCAGCAGCGCCAGCGTGCCGAGGCCGATCATGTTGGACGTGGTCTCGTGGCCGGCCAGCAGGAGCAGGCCGCCGATGCCGATCAGCTCGTCGGCGGACAGGTCGTCGCCGTGCTCGCGGACGAGCATGCCGAGCAGGTCGTCGCCCGGGTCCTTGAGTGCCCGGCCGACCAGCTCGGTCATGTAGGCGCGCGACTCCAGCTGGGCAGCGACCCGCTGGTCCACCGGCAGCGACAGGTCGAGCGTGGTGCCGCTGCGGCGCTGGAAGTCGCCCCGGTCCTCGTACGGGACGCCGAGCAGCTCGCAGATCACCAGCGACGGGATCGGCAGCGCGAACGCCGACACCAGGTCGGCCGGCGGCCCCGCCGCCTCCATGGCGTCGAGGTGGGCGGTGACGATGTCCTTGACGCGCGGCTCCAGGCGGCGCATGCGGCGCATGGTGAACTCGGGGGTGAGCATGCGGCGCAGCCGCGTGTGCTCGGGCGGGTCGAACATCAGCAGGTTGCCCGCCCGCATGCGCCGCACCTCGTCGTCGCTGAACTCCGGCGCGCCCGGCGGCCGGTGGCCGGGCTGGCGGGCGTTGCTGAACCGTGCGGGGTCGCCCAGCACCTCCCTGACGTCGGCGAACCTGGTCACCATCCAGACGTCGATGCCGAACGAGGTGCTGACCTTGCGCACGCCCTCCTCCTCGCGGATCCGCGCGAGGTCGGGATCCGGGGTGAAGGTCGAGCGGCGCATGTAGACGGGCATCTCCGCCGCGGTTTCAGTCATCAGATAGGTCTCCTCCCTGACCTTATTAAACGTCCGGGAGGCGGCGGGCGCGGCGGCGGGGCCCGGCCGGTTCGCCCGCGGCGGCCCGCGATCCCGGCCGTGACAGCCCCGGCCGGGATCGCTCAAAGGTTTGCTACTCGCGCGTGGCGGGGTCGCCGAACGCCACGGCGGCGGGCCGCTCGCAGGTGCTCCCGACGTCCACAGAACGGCCGGAGTGCGCCGAGGCGAGCAGCGACTCCATGACGTCCAGGACGTGGAACGCCATCGCGCCGCCCGCCCTGGGCTCCCGCTCGGACAGGAAGTCGATGAGGCCCACGCCGCGTCCCGCCTCGGCGTACCCGGCCGAGACCGGCAGCTCCCTCGCGGCCTGGTCGCCGAGCCTGGTCAGCAGCACCGGGCCGTCGAAGCGGTTGGGGTCGGGGACGACGAGCGAGCCCCGCTCCCCGTGCACCTCGATGTTGGGCGCGCGGGTCGCCACCGCGTCGAAGCTCATCACCAGCGTGGACAGCACACCCGACTCGTGCACGAGCACGCCGGTGACGTGGGTGTCCACGGTGACCGGGATCGCCTCTCCCTGGCGCGGCCCCGAGCCGATCGTGCGCTTGGCCCGCGTCCTGCTGGCCGCGCCGATGACCGTGGCCACCGGGCCGAGCATGGTGATCAGGCTGCTGAGGTAGTACGGGCCCATGTCCAGGAGCGGCCCGCCGCCCGGCACGTAGTAGAAGTCGGGGTTGGGGTGCCAGCGCTCGTGCCCGGGCGTCATCATCGTCGCCGTGGCCGCGATGGGACGGCCGATGAGCCCCTCGTCGATGGCGACCCTTGCCGTCTGGATGCCGGTGCCGAGCACGGTGTCGGGCGCGCAGCCCACCCGCACCCCGGCCTGGCCGGCGGCCTCCAGCACGCGCTTGGCGTCCTCGCCCGTCGCGGCCAGCGGCTTCTCGCAGTAGACGTCCTTGCCCGCGGCGATGGCCCGCAGCGCGATCTCCGCGTGCGCGGCCGGGACGGTGAGGTTGATCACCACCTGGATGCGCGGGTCCGCGAGCAGCTCGGCCACGTCCAGCACCTCGACGCCCTCGTACGGCTCCGCCGCCGCCCGCGCCCGCTCGGGGTCGAGGTCGGCCACCGCCACCAGCCGGATCTGGGGCAGGCGGGCGATGGTCGTCAGGTATTGGGCCGAGATGGCGCCGCAGCCCACGATGCCGACGGTCAGCGGCTGGCCCACAGCATGCCCCTCTCGACGATCGTCCGCACGCTGTCCTGCTCCAGCACGTCCAGGCTGTGCCCGGGAGTCGCCACGAAGATCTTCCCCTTGCCCCAGCGGCGGGTCCAGATGGCCGGCGAGGTCACCTCGCGGTGCCACGGATCCCACGGCCGCACCTTCTGCGTCGTGGTGGCCAGCACGTCGATGTAGTCGTCGGTCAGCACCCAGTACTGCTCGGTGACCAGGTCGAAGTCCTCGATGCCCTGCGTGATCGGGTGCGCGGCCGCCTCGGGCAGCATGTTCACCGTGTACGGGACGAAGTTGTGCCGCTCGGTGCCCGCGTCGGGGTCGTCGGGGTGCTTGCCCGGGTGGCAGGCGAACTGGCCGCCGATGAGGTGCAGGTAGTCGGAGGAGTTGCGGAAGGAGTCGGCGATGCCGCCGTGCCAGCCCGCCATCCCCGTGCCCGCCTCGATGGCCGCCCGCAGGCCCTTGAGCTGGTCCGCCTCGATCGTGCCCATCGTGTAGCACTGCACGACGAGGTCGATCTCGGCCATGAGTGCGCTGTCGGCGTACGGTGCAGGGCTGTCCGCCAGCTGCACCTCGAAGCCGTTCTTCTCCAGGAAGGGCACGAAGAGGTCGGTGGCCGCCACCGGAGCGTGGCCCTCCCAACCGCCTCGTACCACGAGAACCTTGCGCGTGTGCTCGCCCGCCATGCAATCGCCAATCACTCGATGAACCATAAATCGGCCGTGCACCGCCCAATCCTCAAATAGCGGCACACTTCGCCAATTCTGTCTGACTTCCCCCAAAACCCCCACCCCCCATTTTGGCGAGCCTCGCGCCTAGGCCGTCCGCCAGGGGGCGGGGCGAGCACGAGCGTTCCAGGCCGCGGACTAGCCGGAGGTGAGGGCGTGGCGGGCGTAGGCGCGGACGTCGGCGTCCGGGTCCTGCAGAGCTCCTTCCAGGGCGGTGGCCACCGCCTCGTCGGTGGACCAGGTCGTGAGGGTCAGGACGGCGGCCTTGCGGACGTCCAGGTTCGGGTCCGACAGGGCCGCGATCAGGGGTTCGGTGGCGAGGGCCGGGTCGGCGGCGGCCAGGCAGCGGGCGGCGCCGGCGCGTACCTGCCAGGCCGGGTCCGACAAGGCGGGCAGAGCGTCGGGCACCAAGGGGGCTCCGGTGGCGGCGGACGCCTCCAACGCGGCTGCTCTGCCGTGGGCGGTGTAGTCGACGGGACCGGCACAGGCGGGGGTCGCCGTCCCCGTCCCCGCCCTCGTCCTCGTCCCGGTGTGAACGGTCGCATCCAGCTCCAGACGCGCTCAGTCTTCGGGGTGGAACTGGCCGAATCGGCCCTGGTGGTAGAGGAGCGGCCGGCCGTCGCCGTGCGTGCGCACGTCGGCGACCAGTCCGACGACGAGCACGTGGTCGCCCACGTCGGCGGTCTCGTACGGCAGGCACACCAGGTGCGCGCAGACGTCCTGGAGGAGCGGCGCGCCGAGCGGTCCCGGCCGCCAGCGGGTGGGCGGCGCGAACCTGTCGATGCCCTTCCGGGCGAACCTGGCGGCCAGGTCGGCCTGGTCGCCGGACAGGATGTTGACGGCGAAGTGGTCGGCGGTGCGCAGCCAGGGCCAGGTGGTGGAGGACTGGTCGACGTAGAAGGAGACGAGCGGCGGTTCGAGGCTGACCGAGGAGAACGAGGTGGCGGTCATGCCGACCGGGACTCCATCGTTCTGGGCGGTGATCACCACGACGCCGCTGGCGTGCACGGCGAGCGCCCGGCGGAACGATTCGGCGCCGACGACGCGTCCGGGCATCGTGTCGGTCATGCCCGGACCCTTCCTTCCTGGTCGCGGGTCGTGGTGGTCGGTGCTGGGCCGGTCGGGGATGGGATCACGGGATCGTTCCTCACAGGGAAGACGTGCGCGCGCGGCACCCTGGCGGTGTGGTGCGGGAGCGCGGTGTACGGGTTCGTCAGCGGGAGCGTGGACGGCGCCGGCCACGCCGGAGCACGACAGGGACGAGGGAGACGAGGGAGAACGCGGCGGTACGCCGCGGGCGGTGGTCCGTGATCAGCGACACTGCGCGCTGGCGACGTGGCAAAAGTCCACGTGGGGGCGCGCGGTCAGGAGGAAGCCCTGGCTCATGACTTCGACGCTAAGCCGCACGTCCGGATAAGTCAATATTTCCTACTTGTTATACAGGAAATATGTCGGGGAGGCCCGCGTAGACGCGCCGCGCGTTCCCCCCGAGCACCGCGGCGACGAGATCGGGCGCCTCGGCGGGAAGCAGGGCGGCGACGTTCCTGGCGTTGGCGGCGCCGGGGACGCCGGGCCAGTCGGTGCCGAACATCCACCTGCCGGCCAGGCGGGCCAGGTCGTAGCGGGCGTAGTACTCGGGCAGCCGCTTGGGCGGCAGGCCGGACAGCTCCAGCCAGACCGTGTCGTGCGCGAGCGCGAGGAACGCGGCGGCGTCGTACCACCAGCCGCGCCCGCCGTGCGCGAGCACCACGTGCAGCCCGGAGAAGTCGCGCAGGACCGGGATGAGGAAGGCCGGGTCGGCTTTCTCGTTGGCCGAGCCGGGGAACGTGCTGGTGCCGCAGTGCACGACCAGCGGCACACCGCTCTCCTCCAGCACGTGGTAGGCGGGGTAGAGTGCGGCGCGTCGCAGCGGAACCCGCCGTGCACCGGGTGCAGCTTGAGCGCGGCGGCCCCTAGCGCGAGCTGGCGGCGCGCACCTCGGCGGCGATCGGATGGTGCAGGTGCGGGTTGACGTTGGCGATCGGGCGGAACCTGCGCGGGTTGTGCTCAACGATCGGCAGCAGGTCCTCGAACTCCTGCATGCCGGTCGCCTTGGGGCTGTACTCGCACATCAGCAGCGCCACGTCCACGCCCTCGGCGGCGAACAACGCGTCGAGCCTGCCCGGGCGGGGCCGGCCTTCGGTGTCCCAGACGTCGTCCAGCACGCCGTCGGCGCCGAACCGCCCGGCCCAGCTCAGCCAGGCGGGCTTGAGCGTGCCGAGCACGGGCACGTGCACGTGGGCGTCGATGAGCGGGCGGCCGTCGAGCATGTCCCGTACATTACGCTCGGCGGCGGCGGAAGATCAGCCCTGACATTCGACGCCAGAAGCGGGTATCGTCAGATTTTTGTAGCAGATTGTTCCGACTGAGGAGCACACGTGGTCGAGCTTGCGAAGGCCCTGGAGATCGCGACGCCGGCGGGCCGGGCGCGCGAGGCGGCGGGGGCGCCCGCGTTGCTGCTGACGATCCTCGGCGAGTTCGTGCTGCCGCGTGGCGGCGAGGTGTGGACGGGCACGCTGGTGGCTGCGCTCGGGGCGCTCGGCGTGGAGGAGAAGTCGGCCCGTCAGGCACTGTCGCGGACCGCCGCGCAGGGGCTGCTCTCCCCCGCCCGCCACGGGCGCAGGGTGCGCTGGAGCCTGACGCCGGCGGGCGACCGGCTGCTGCGCGAGGGCGCCGAGCGCATCTACGGCTTCATGCGCGGGCCGCACGACTGGGACGGCCGCTGGCTGGTGCTGACCGCCGGGGTGCCGGAGGCCCAGCGGCGGCTGCGCCACCGGCTGCGCACCCGGCTCACCTGGCTCGGCCTCGGCTCCCCCTCCCCCGGCCTGTGGGTGGTGCCGGACGCCTCGAAGGAGACCGCCGTGCGCGAGGTGATCACCGAGCTCGGGCTCGGCGACCGGGCCTTCGCCTGGACCGGACCCGCGACCGGCATCGGCGACCGCGCGGCGCTGATCGCCGCGGCCTGGGACCTCGACGACGTGGAGCAGCGCTACCTGGCCTTCATCGACCGCTTCACCACCCTCGGGACGGCCGACTCCGAGCAGGCGGTGTTCGCCGCGCAGGTGCAGCTCATCCAGGAGTGGCGGCGCTTCCCGTTCCTCGACCCCGACCTGCCGGCCGAGCTGCTGCGTCCCGACTGGCCGGGACCGCGCGCCGCGGCGGTCTTCCACGACCTGCGCAACCGCTGGCACCGGCGGGCGCAGGCGGCATGGGAGTCGATGGACGACGAGGCCGCCACCCGCACCTAGCACTACGCCCGCGCGACGCCCGACCACCGCCATGTATCAGTTCTTGCTACCGGTGAACGTTACCCCTTCCCCGCCACGGCGACGCGCCGTCGATGTGAACGGCTGCACGGTGAGCGGCGAGCTGGAAGCTGCACGACGTGGCGGAGGTCAGGGCGTGCGCCTGATACCCACTTTTTTGTGGGTACTTGCCGCCCCGGCCGTCCCAGGACGAAGCTGAGTCATGGCGGCGGAGGGCCGCCGGGATCAGCCGGACGTTCGAGGGGAGGCCGGGGCGGTGCGCGTCACGAGACCTGCCGGGTCGCGGCCAGCCTCTCGAGGCGGCGGTGGCCCCAGTCAGCGAGGGGTGCCAGCGCGTCCGCCAGGTCCTGCCCGAACGGGGTCAGCGAGTATTCGGTCTTCAGCGGCCGGACGTCGTAGACCTCCCGGCGGACGAGACCGTCGGCCTCCATCTCGCGCAGCGTCTGCGTCAGCACCTTCTCGCTGAGTCCCGGCGCCTGCCGCAGCAGCTCGCCCGGCCGCCACGGGCCTGACTCCAGCAGCCAGAGCAGGAGCGTCTTCCACTTGCCGTCGATCACGGCGATCGCGGCGGTCACCCCGCACACGTTCGTGTCCTGTGCCCTGCTGCGCGTCATCGCCATCCCACCTTCAGCACTGTCGTCAAGGAGTCTTCACGCATGTCCGCATCCATCCCACAGTCTGCCGTCACCGTGCTCGGTCTGGGCCCGATGGGCCGGGCGCTGGCCGGCGCCCTCCTGGACGCGGGCCTGGCCGTCACCGTCTGGAACCGTACGCCGGGCAGGGACCGCGAGCTGGTCGCCCGCGGCGCGGCGGGCGCCTCTTCCCCCGAGTCCGCGGTCGCCGCGAGCCCGCTCACCGTGCTCTGCGTGGTCGACTACGACGCCGCCGACGCGATCGTACGCAGGGAAGCGGTCGCTTCCGCGCTCAAGGGCCGCACCCTGGTCAACCTGACCGCCGACACGCCCGCCCGCGCCCGGGAGACCGGCGCGTGGGCGGCCGCGCACGGCATCGGCTACCTCGACGGCGCCATCATGACGCCGGCCACCACCATCGGCACGGCTGACGCCGTGTTCCTGCACAGCGGACCCGAAGAGCTCTACCGCGAGCACAAGCCGGTGCTGGACGCGCTCGGCGGCGCCCACACCCACCTGGGCGCCGACATCGGCCGGGCGGCCTCCTACGACCTGGCGCTGCTCGACATCTTCTGGACCGCCATGGCGGGCTACGCCCACGCGCTGGCCCTGGCCAAGGCGGAGGGCGTCACAGCCCGGGAACTGGCCCCCTTCGCGCAGGGCATCGCCGCCATCCTGCCCCCGCTCATCGAGACAGGCGCGCAGGAGGCGGACACCGGCTCCTTCTCCGGCGACATCAACCCGATCACCTCAGCCGCCTCCTCCATGAAGCACATCATCCAGGCTTCGGAGGAACGCGGCATCGACGCGAGCGTGATGCGTGCTGCGGAGGGCCTGGCCCGCAGAGTGATCGGCCTCGGCCACGGCGAAGACGGCTTCCTCCGCATCACCGACCTGCTGACTCCCCGCTGACCCGCGCGGGATGCGGTGCTCAGCCGTCGTTGACGGCCGAAGTGGGAAGGGGGATCGACGGGAAGGGGTTGTCGGGGAGGAGAACGATGCGGCGGGGGCGGTCGGGGAGGCCGGCGGCGTCGAGGTGGAGGAGGGCCGAGCCGATGCCGGCGGCGCCGACCATGTAGCCGGTGTCGGCGGTGACCTCGCCGGGGCGGAGCCGGCGGTAGGCCTGGTACCAGCGGTAGCCCTGGCCGTTGTGGTCGGTGGCGCGGCCGATCAGGTCGGCGGCGAGCGTGTGGGCGTAGTCGAGGTGGTCCCGGTGGCCGGTGGCCGCCCACAGGCCGACGAACAGCTCGATCACGCCGGCCGTGCCGCAGCACTGGCAGGCGACGTTCCAGTAACCCTCGGTGCGGCGGTGCGGCGCTCCGCTGCTGATGACGCCGCGGGCCAGCCGCTCGGCCCACTCCAGGTCGGCGGGATCGCCGTCCACCCGGTAGAGCTCGTAGAACATCCGCGCCACCCCGGCGGAGCCGGAGCAGAAGCCGAGGTAGTGCAGGCCGCGCGCGTGCGGCACGTGGTGCGGCACGACCGCGCAGCGCCCGCTCACGACGCTGACCTCGCGGACGAAGGCGGCGCCGCTGCGAGCGGCGTGGAGGAAGCGCCGCTCGCCGGTGACGCCGTACAGGCGGGCCAGCAGGTACGCGGTGCCGGACGTGCCGGCGAGGAAGCCCGGCGTGACGGCGTCCACCGGCAGGTCGGCGCAGTCACCGAACCGGTGTCCAGGGACGGGCAGGCGGGCGACGCGCAGCCCGGCCTCGACGGCGGCCTCCTCGTACGCGGGTACGCCGAGGTGGGTGGCGGCCCGCAGCAGCCCGAGGATGATGCCGCCCTCGCCGCGCTGCGCCGGATCGCGCGACCACTGGACGCCGTCGCCCCGCTCGGTGCCCTTGCGCACGATGTGGTCGGCGATGGCCGCGGCCTCGGACTCGAAGGCGGGCTCGCCGAGCGTCCACCCGGCCTCCATGAGCGCGATCATCACGCCGGTGAGCCCGTGGTAGAGCGTCAGGTCGTCCTGCTCGCGCCAGGTGCCGGCGAGCCTGCGGGCGCCGGCCCTGGCGTCCTCCAGGTACGCCTCGTGCCCGGTGGCGGCGGCCAGCTCCAGGAAGAACAGCACGACCCCGGCGGCCCCCGAGTAGAGGGACCAGGGCTCGGCGGTGACGGCGGACGCGCCGCGCGTGTCGGGGTTGGCCTGCCACCACCGGCCGTGCTCGTCGTCGACGGCGGCCGAGCGTACCCACCGGCCGGCCAGGATGGCGGCGGTCAGCGGCGTGTCGGCGCGGGCACTCGACGCGCGCATCTCGTCCAGGCTCATGAACTCATTTTCCCATAGATTTAGTAGGAAGACTCGGAAAGCGGGTGAAGCAGATGTGGACACGATGCTCCACCCGGCCGGGCCGCCGCTCAAGTAGCCGCGCGAGTGCGACCATCACTCCTCCCCGGTGACGCCGAGCGCCCGCAGCAGCACGGCCCTGGTCGCGGCGGGCCCGGCGGCCGGGCCGGCGGCGGAGCCGGGCCGCAGCTCGGTGGCGATGCGGCCGGAGTCGAGCACCAGGATCCGGTCGGCCAGCGCGACGGCCTCGTCCACGTCGTGGGTGACCAGCAGCACGGCAGGGCGGTGCTGCTCGAACAGGCGGCGCAGCAGCCGGTGCATCTTCAGCCTGGTCAGCGCGTCGAGCGCGCCGAACGGCTCGTCGGCGAGCAGCAGCCGGGGCTCGCGTACGAGGGACCGGGCCAGCGCGACGCGCTGCTGCTCGCCGCCCGACAGCTCGTTCGGCCAGGCCCGCTCGCGCCCGGCCAGCCCGACCTCGGCCAGGCTCTGCCGGCCGCGCTCCTCGGCCCCGGTCAGGCCGAGCACGACGTTGGGCAGCACCCGCTGCCACGGCAGCAGCCTGGCGTCCTGGAAGACCACCGACACCTCGTCGGGCACCTGCACCGCGCCGCCGCCCGCGACGTCGCCGTCCAGCCCGGCCAGGGCGCGCAGCAGGGTGCTCTTGCCCGAGCCGCTGCGGCCGAGCAGCGCGGTGAACTCGCCGGGCGCCAGCTCCAGGTCGAGGCCGTCCAGCACCTTACGGGCGCCGTAGACGCGGGTCAGCCGCTCGACGCGGATCAGCTCGCCAACGTCCGTCGCCACGACAGCGCCCTCCTTTCGACCAGGCGGACCGCGGCGTCGGAGAACAGGCCGAGCAGGCCGTACAGGACGATGCCGACGAGGATGACGTCGGTCTGCCCGTACGTGCGGGCCAGGTCCATCATGTAGCCGATGCCGCTGGTGGAGTTGATCAGCTCGGCCACCACCAGGAACAACCAGGCCGTCGTGACCGCGAACCGCAGCCCCAGCAGGAACCCGGGCAGCGCCCCCGGCAGCACCACTTTCCTGATGAACGCGCCGCGCCGCAGATCGACGGTCTCGGCCAGCTCGACGTAGCGGCTGTCGATGCCGCGCAGGCCGTTGTGGGTGTGGATGTAAATGGGCACGAGCACGCCGACCGCGATGACCGTGATCTTCATGCCCTCGCCGATGCCCAGCCACAGGATGAGCAGCGGCATCAGCGCCAGTGACGGGACGGCCCGCTTGATCTGCACCGGGCCGTCGATGATCGCCTCGCCCCAGCGGCTGAGCCCGGACACCAGCGCCAGCACCGTGCCCAGCGGCACGCCGATGGCCAGGCCCGAGGCGACCCGGCCGACCGAGGACAGCAGGTTGTCCTGGAGGCGGCCGCCCGCGATCAGGTCGCCGGCCGTGGCGACCACGGTCCACGGCGCCGACAGGAACCGGGGGTCGAGCCGGCCCGTCGCCGAGGCGAGCGCCCAGAGGGCGAGCAGCAGCAGCGGGCCCAGCAGGAAGCCCAGCCTGATCGGGCGGCCCGGTCTGAGACGGCGGCGGGCGCGTACGCGGGCGGGCGCGGCGGGCCGGGAGGCGAGCAGCGTCATCTCACCCCCTCCTTCTTGCGGGGGTCCTGCGGGTGACCGGCAGGGGCCTGCCGGGAAACGTCATCACCGTGCGGGTGTCCGGCGGCGGCGTTCTGCGGGACGTCATCACGCACCTTCCTTCAGTGCGGCGGCGGCGATGGGCTCGAAGCGGCGGTCGTAGAGGTCCTCGGCCTTGAGCGGCTCGTTGCCGGTCTCGGCGGCCAGGATGTCGATGGTCTCCTGGTGCCGGGTGATGGCCTCCGACCAGTCGGCGGGGATGTCGGGCTCGCCCGCCTGGTCCACCAGGTACTGGCCGTCGGCGGCGTCGAGGCCCTGGTCCTTGACGTAGTAGCCGTCGATCCACTCCTTGGGATGGTCGTGGATCCAGCGGGAGGCGCGGGCCCAGGCGGCGACGTACTCGCGCAGGGCGGCCGCCTTGGCCGGGTCCTTGAGCGTCTCGGTGCGGACGTAGAGGTGGGCGGGGTCGTCGCGCAGGCCGTGCTGGACGGTGGTCGCGCCGTCCTTGGCGAACTTGGCGGTGTAGCGCTTGATGTTGACGCCGCCGATGGGCGCGACGTCCACCTGGCGGGAGGCCAGCGCGTTGGGGTAGACGTCGCCGGTGCTCGGCAGCTCGATCAGCTCGACGTCGTCCTTGGTCAGCCCGGCCTTCTTCAGCACCCTCAGCACGAGCGCGCCCTGCGCCTGCCCCGGGCTGTAGGCGATCTTCTTGCCGCGCAGGTCGGCGAGGGCCTTGACGTGGACGCCTGGGGCGATGCCGAGCTCGTAGGTGGGGTGGGCGAGCGGGTCCTTGCGGAACTTCGATGCCACGATCTTCACCGGCAGGCCGGTCCAGGTGGCGTGGATGGGCGGGATGTCGGCCACCGCGCCGACGTCGAGCGCCCCGGCCCTGAACGCCTCGCTCGTCTGCGGGCCGCCGCTGATGTTGGCCCACTCGATGGCGAACGAGAAGTCGTCGATCTCGCCGGAGAGCTGCAGCGCCACCTTGGTCGCCGGGTCTCCGACGATCAGCCTGGCGCCTTGCGGGACCACGGTCGGCAGCGGCGCCCGCGCGGCCGGCTCGGGCCCGCCGGACCCCTGGGCGGCGCTCGGGGCGCAGGCCGTCAGGAGCAGCAGGACGAGTGTGGCGAGCGTGGGTCGTAACGAGGACATGTGATGGAGGCCCTGGCTCATGGTCTCGAAGGTACGAGCGCCAAGGCCCTAAGTCAACATTTCCTACCAAATTTGCATGTTATTGCCGGTGGGCTCCGGTTCGGGGTGAAACCGGAGGGGTCAGCGGGGCCGGGCGGAGCCGGCGAGACGGCGGAAGTCGGCCAGGCTCTGGCGGTAGAAGGCGAGGTCGCTCTCCAGCTTGGCCCTGGTGAAGCGGCCCGGCTCGGCCTCGCGGGCGGACCTGCCCATCTCCGTCCAGAACGCCGCGGACGGCAGCGCGGCGGCCCCCTCGGGCAGGAACTCCAGCGCCTCGGCCACCGCGTCGGCGGCGTACGTCCAGTCGGTCTCGACGGCGCGGACCCGCTGGGGATCGGCCGGGCCGGCGGCGTAGAAGAGGCCGCCCTCCAGGGCCCGGCTCGCGTACGTGCCGCTGATCAGCACCCACTGGCCGGCGTCCAGCAGCTCGGACCTGCCCGTGCCGAACGTGGTGCGGGCCTGCCTGGCCGCGTGCTCGCCGGCGTACGACACCGGCACCTCCACGCCGCCCGCCCGCACCAGCCACCCGTCGGGCACCTCGATGACCTCAGCGCCCGCCGACCCGCCCGAGACCGTCAGGTCGAGGTAGACGTGCGCCTCCACCAGCGAGCGCGCCGTGACGGCGTCAGGCATGCCGGGCCGCCAGGTCGCGGAAGGAGTCGCGGACGATCAGCAGCCGGTCGAGCTGGAACCTGCCGGGCTCGGCCGCCCGCATCTCCCTGCCCCGCTGCGACCAGAACCCGTCGTCGGGCACCTCGTCGGCGCCCGGCGGGATGAACTTGACGACCTCCTCGACGGCCGCCGTGGCGATCGACAGCGTGCGGCGGGCCTCCGCCTCGTCGTCCACCGGCACGTTACCCGCCGTCAGGTCGGCCACCCACAGCCACTCCCCCGCGTCCAGCAGCTGCGACGGCTCCGGGCCCCCGAACGTGGGGTAGCCCGCCGGCATCGTCGGCCGCTCGGGCACCCCGAACAGGTATTCGCGCTGCCTGCCGCAGTCGTCGCAGGCCCCCCAGTAGCGCGTGGCGAGCCCGTCGTCAACGGCGACCAGGCCGCTGTCCCACGCCGTCTCGACCGAGCCGCACGCGCACGGGTGCAGGTCGAGGTAGAGATGCGCCTCATCCCTCGTCCGTGCTATCGCGAACGCCATAACCGTCCTCTCCTCGCCGTTCTCCTATCATGCCCACACCCCCGAGACTCCTGCTCCCCGTCACCTGCCCGTCGTCACCGGGCCACGAGGTGGTCGGGCACGGCGTCCTTGCGACGGCCGCAGAGGCAGGGGCCGTCCTGCGGGCACTCGCACAGGACCTCCCAGCCGCCGCCGTCGGCGAGCTCGCGGCCGCGTTGCAGGAACGTCTGCCGGTCGTCCGGCCGGGGGTCGGCGAGCATCGTTCTGAGGTCGGCGGCCAGCGGGGCGGGCACCAGGTGCAGCGGCGCGGCGGCGGCCAGGTCGTGCAGGACGCCGAGCCGGGCCGG
>NZ_JBEXLH010000059.1:0-54190 GCF_040609855.1 Nonomuraea sp. NPDC004580
GAGCCCGGCGTCGCCGACGATGCCGAGGTCGATGTCGCGGTTCTTGCCGACCGTGCGGTAGTCGAGGTCGATCTGCACGACCTTGGCCGTCGGCGCCAGGCCGCCGTCGCCGCCGCCCGCGACCACCCCGCCTAGCATGGCGATCATGGAGTTCCTCAACCCCGCCCGCACCCCGTACACCGCGGACGACCGCGCGCTGATCGGGGCCGGGAACGCCAGGCGGGCCCGCGCCCGCTTCGCCCGCCACCCCCGCTACCGGCCCACGCCCCTGCGCACCGTCCCGGGGCTGGCCGGCACCCTGGCCGCCGACGTCAAGGACGAGAGCGGCCGCATGGGGCTCGGCAGCTTCAAGGCGCTCGGCGGCGCGTACGCCGTCCACCTGCTCCACGAACGCGAGCCCGGCGGCGCCCCGTTCGTCTGCGCCAGCGCCGGCAACCACGGCATCTCCGTCGCCTCAGGAGCCGCGGAGGCGGGCGTCCCCTGCGTCGTCCACCTCAGCGAAGGTGTGCCAGAGACGTTCGCGGACCGGCTGCGCGGCCTCGGCGCCGAGGTACGCCGCAGCGGCCCCGACTACGAGGCCAGCATGGCAGCCGCCCTGGACGACGCCAGAACGCACGGCCTGCGCCTCGTGTCCGACAGCTCATGGCCCGGCTACACCGACGTCCCCCTCGACGTCATGCGCGGCTACACCGTGCTGTTCGACGAGGCCGCCGAGACCGGGCCGTACACGCACGTGGTCGTCCAGGCGGGCGTCGGCGGGCTGGCCGCCGCCGCGGCCGGATACCTGCGCGACCGGTGGGGCGATCGGTTCAAGATCGTCGTCGTCGAACCCGAGGGCGCGCCCTGCCTGACCGAGAGCGCCCGCGCGGGCCGCCCCGTCCGCGTCCCGGGCGGCCACACCACGCTCGGCCGGCTCGACTGCCGCGAACCCTCGCTCCTCGCCCACCGCCTCCTCGGCCACCTCGCCGACCTCTACGTCACCGTCACCGACGAGCAGGCCGGCGCCGCCGCCCGGCTGCTCGCCGGCCACGGCATCGCCCTGTCCGGCTGCGGCGCCGCGGGAGCCGCCGGCCTGCTCGCCCTCACCCCCTCGGCCCGCGACGCCCTCGGCCTCGACGACACCTCACGCGTGTTGCTGGTGGGAACAGAGGGACCAGTGGAACCAGAGTGATCATTGGTACGTCAAAGAGGCGTGCACGCTCCGAACCGGCCCAGACACGCACGGGAGAACGGCCGGTTGGCCGAGCTCGACCTGCTGCGCTTCCTCGCCGCCCTGGCCGTCGTCGCCTTCCACTACCTGGTCGCCTACGCCAGCGTGTGGGGAGACCGGCCCGCCGAGCTCTTCCCCGCACTGGCGCCCATCGCGGGCTTAGGCATCCTCGGCGTCGAGCTGTTCTTCATCATCAGCGGGTTCGTCATCCTCATGAGCGTCTGGGGGCGCGGCCTAGGCGCGTTCGCCCGGTCCAGGCTCGTCCGGCTCTACCCCGCGTACTGGCTCAGCCTGGCCGCCATCGCCGCCCTCTACGGGCTCACCGCCGCCAAGCCGCTCAACCCAAAACTTTCCCCAGGCGACTACCTGGTGAACGCCACCATGTTCCAGCGGCTGTTCAAGATCACAGATGCCAGCGGCGTCTACTGGTCGCTCTGGGCCGAACTGCGCTTCTACCTCCTCATCGCCATCCTGGTGATCGTCGGCGTCACGTACCGGCGGGTGCTCGTCTTCGGCGGCGTCTGGCTGGCCGCCGTCGTCATCGCCAGGGAGCTCGGGAACCCCGTGGTCGACGAGATCGTCATGCCGAAGTACGCCCCCTACTTCGTCGCCGGCATGGCCCTCTACCTCATCCACAAGCACGGCAACGCCTGGCTCCCGTGGCTCTACGTGCTCGCCGGCTACGGCCTGTCCTGGGACTCCGCGCTCGGCCGCGTGCACAGCAGGATCGACGCCGCCGGGTTCAAGAACATGCCGGTCACCGACGTCGGCGTCATCGTCACCATCACCCTCATCTTCGCCGCGACGGCCCTCGTCGCCCTCGGCCTCGTCCGGCTCAGGCCCTCCAGGCTGCTCACCGCGCTCGGCGGCACGACATACCCGCTTTACCTGTTCCATAGCGTCATCGCGGTGGCCCTCATCCCCTTGCTCGCCGGGGATCTCCCGCCCTGGGCGGTCGTCACGATCACGACCCTGACCGCCATCGTGGTGTCGTATCTCGTCTACTCCTTTGCCGAACGCCCCATCCAGCGGCTACTCAAGCCCCGCAGATCCCCGCAAACCACATCAGCTCCGGTCGTACAGGTTGAAAAGGCGTCGGTGCCATAACTCTGTGACCCTGGGGCACTGTGAAGGGCATAGGCTCGGGCATATAAACGGCGGATAGACAGACCCGGACGAACAGAGGGTGTTGCATGACGGTGCGTCGGGTGATGGGCATCGAGACCGAGTACGGCATCTCCGTACCCGGCCAGCCAGGCGCCAACGCGATGGTGACCTCCTCACAGGTCGTGAACGCCTACCTGGCCGCCTCGGCGGCCCGCGCGCGCAGGGCACGATGGGACTTCGAGGAGGAGAACCCGCTGCGCGACGCGCGCGGATTCGACCTGGCCAGGGAGGTGGCGGATCCGACCCAGCTCACCGACGAGGACCTCGGGCTGGCCAACGTGATCCTCACCAACGGCGCCAGGCTCTACGTCGACCACGCCCATCCCGAGTACAGCTCGCCCGAGTGCACCAACCCCCGGGCGGCCGTCATCTGGGACAAAGCCGGCGAAAGGGTGATGTACGACGCCGCCACCCGCGCGTCCGCCATCCCCTCCAACGCCCCCATCCAGCTCTACAAGAACAACACCGACGCCAAAGGCGCCTCCTACGGCTGCCACGAGAACTACCTCATGCGGCGCGCCACCCCCTTCGCCGACATCGTCCGGCACCTCACCCCCTTCTTCGTCTCCCGCCAGGTCGTCACCGGCGCCGGCAAGGTCGGCATCGGCCAGGACAGCCGCGGCGAAGGCTTCCAGATCAGCCAGCGCGCCGACTTCTTCGAAGTCGAAGTAGGGCTCGAGACCACCCTCAAACGCCCCATCATCAACACCCGCGACGAGCCCCACGCCGACCCCGAGAAATACCGGCGCCTCCACGTCATCATCGGCGACGCCAACATGTCCGAGATCAGCACCTACCTGAAACTCGGCTCCACCGCGCTCGTCCTCGCCATGATCGAAGAGGGCTTCCTCACCCGCGACCTCGCCGTCGAAAACCCCGTCCAAGCCCTGCGCGCCGTCTCCCACGACCCCAGCTGCCGCTACGAGATCCCCCTGCGCGACGGACGCAAGCTCACCGCCGTCCAGCTCCAGATGGAATACCTCGAACAGGCCCGCAAATACGTCGAAGAGCGCGGCACCGCCCAGGACGAGATGAACAAGGACATCCTCGACCGCTGGGAATCCGTCCTCACCCGCCTCGCCGAAGACCCCATGCAACTCGCCCGCGAGCTCGACTGGGTCGCCAAACTCGAACTCCTCGAGGGCTACCGCAGCCGCGACGGCCTCGCCTGGTCACACCCCAGACTCCAGCTCGTCGACCTCCAATACAGCGACATCCGCCCCGACCGCGGCCTCTACAACCGCCTCGTCGCCCGCGGACGCATGCAACGCCTCGTCACAGAAGAAGAGGTCCAGCGCGCCGTCGAACACCCGCCCACCGACACCCGCGCCTACTTCCGCGGCCGCTGCCTCAGCCAATACAGCGAATCCGTCGCCGCCGCCTCCTGGGACTCCGTCATCTTCGACATCCCCGGCCGCGAATCCCTCCAGCGCGTCCCCACCCTCGAGCCACTCCGCGGCACCAAAGCCCACGTCGGCGAACTCTTCGACCGCTGCCGCACCGCCGCCGACCTCGTCTCCGCACTCACCGGCGGCGAATGACACCAGGCCCCCTGGCGGACACCCGCCAGGGGCGGCCCGTACTCACAGCAGGCCCACCCCCAGCGTCAGCGTGCCCGCCGCCAGCGACACCCCACCAGCCACCGCCAGCCAGATCAACCGGCTCGGCCTCGTGTCCCGCGGGCGCACCACCGACAGGAAGAAACCCAGCGGCATCAGGATCGGCGCCGCCGCGATCAGCACCCGCACCGCCATCCGCGCCGGCTCCGGCAGCCCCGTCTGGTCCACGTACAGCATCGCCACCAGCGCGAAGAGCACCAGCACGCCCGCATGCGCGTGCCCGGCCCGCCACAGGCCGCGGCGCACCGGGTTGTCCAGGTAGCCGGGGACGTTCCGCATGAGGAACGTCAGTAGCGTCGTGCCGCCGTAGGCGACGAGCGGGACTGTGATGAGGAGCACACCGGCCATGGTCAACGACATTTCGGACATCTCACACCTCCTGTGGATACGGAGGTTCAGTATTGGATAGTTTGACTATCCAGTCAAGCCGCCAAGATCGCGGGGCGATCGGCGCGAAATGTCGCCCGGTTCGGGGAAGATATGCCTAGAGGCAGTCCCCCAACGGAGGTAGGACATGGCAACCAAGGACACCGGTGGTCAGAAGCAGACCGGGCGGCGCGAGAACGAGGTTGAGGAGACCGAGGCCTCGGTGGCTCCGGACGTCCAGGAGCGTCAGGAGAAGCTCACGGACGACGTCGACTCCATTCTGGACGAAATAGACGAAGTTCTCGAAGAGAACGCAGAGGAATTCGTGCGCAGCTACGTCCAAAAGGGCGGGGAGTAGGTCAAAACGGACAGGCGTAAGGGGTAAATCGGGTGGAAACGCCGGACGGATTTAAGCGGTGTCCCGACTGTCAGGAAGTCAAGGAACTTGCCGAGTTCGGGGCAAACAAGCGCATGCCCGATGGGCGGGCGCGCTACTGCAAGGTCTGCTTCCGGCGGCGTTCCACCGCGAGTTATCGCAAACGCAAGACAGAGCAGGGGAAGACCGTGCGCGAGCGGGTGCAGGTGCCCGAAGGGTGCAAATACTGCCCCCGGTGCACGGAGGTGAAAAGCACCAGTGAGTTCGGCGGTAACCGGGCGATGAAGGATGGCCTGACTGCTTACTGCCGCCCGTGCCACACCGTCGTGGCGCGGGAGAACAAAATCAAGAGATACGGGAGCGAGCGGAACTATCTGCTCCAGTACCGCTATGGGATCACCGAGGACGACTTCGAGCGCATGCTCGCCCGTCAGGGCGGGCTCTGCGCCATCTGCCAGGTCGTTCCCGGGACGTTCGTTGATCACTGTCACGCGACCGGCCGGGTGCGTGGCGTGCTCTGTTTCAACTGCAACAACGGGCTGGGGCATTTCACCGACAACCTGGTGTTGCTGGAGCTGGCCGCGCTCTATTTGGAAGGGGAGGTGCTCTGGCCGGAGTTCGTGGTCCTTCCTGAGAGGCGTGGTGATTCTCCGGTGGCGCCGTCGCGGACGTATCACTTGTCGCGGCGTTATCGCGTGCGGCATGAGGACGTCGAGCGGATGATCTCGGCTCAGCACGGGTTGTGCGTGGTGTGCTGGGATCGGCCTCCGGAGCATGTGGATCATTGTCATCGGTCGGGTGCGGTGCGGCATGTGTTGTGTTTGCCGTGTAATACCGGGATCGGGCAGTTCCGTGATGATCCGGGGGTGGTGCGGCGGGCGCTTTCTTATGTGGAGGCGACGGTCGAGGATTTCGGTGAGGTGGTGGTGTCGGATGAGGAGCTGGAGGAGTTGGTGCGGGCCGAGGAGGAGTCGCGGTCGGAGTTCTATGCGCGGGTGACGCGGGTGGGGTGAAGGGTGGTGTCAGGGGCCGGGAGTGGGGCCCGGCTCTGGTTCTTCTGAGGTGGTGGGTGGGTCGGGCATCGTGGGCATCGTGTATTCCACGGCCACGCCTATGAGGCGGATGGGGCGGGTGAGGTCGTGCCGGGCGAGGGTCGTGTGGGCGGCCTCGGTGATGGTGGCGGGGTCCGTGGTGGGGGTTTCGAGGGTGGTCTTGCGGGTTCTGGTCTGGAACGGGGTCGTGCGGATCTTGACGGTGACGCGGGTGATCTCGCGGCCGGCTTCTCGTGCGTCGTGGGCGATCTGGGTGGCGAGGGTGGTGAGGTGGGCGGCGACGGCGTGGGGGTCGGTGAGGTCGTGGGTGAAGGTGGTCTCGCGGCTGTGGCCGCGGGCGATCCAGGGGGTGGTGACGACTTCGGCTTCGCCTTTGCCGAGGGCGAGGTAGCGGTACCAGGGGCCGTTGGTGGGGCCGAAGTGGCGGGCGAGGTCGTGGGGGTCGGCGGCGGCGAGCTGGGCGACGGTGTGCAGGCCGTGGGCGGCGAGTTTTCTCGCGGTTCTGGCGCCGATGCCCCAGAGGGCGTCGGTGGGGCGGTCGTTCATGACGTCGGCCCAGTTGTCGCTGGTGAGGCGGTATATGCCGGCGGGTTTGGCGAAGGCGGAGGCGAGTTTGGCCTGGTGCTTGTTGTCGCCGATGCCGATGGAGCAGTCGAGGTGGGTGTGGCGGCGTACGTCGTGCTGGAGGGTGGCGGCGAGGGCTTCGGGGTCGTTCGTGGCGGCGCCGATGAAGGCTTCGTCCCAGCCCCAGACTTCGACGCGGACGGGGTGTTCGCGCAGGACGGCCATGACGCGTTGTGAGGCGGCCTCGTAGGCGGGCGGGTCGGTGGGCAGGAAGACGGCGTCGGGGCAGCGCCGGAGTGCGGTGCGGAGGGGCATGCCGGAGTGGACGCCGTGTTCGCGGGCTTCGTAGGTGGCGGTGGCCGCGACGGTGCGTGGCCGGGTGGGGTCGCCGGTGCCGCCGACGACGACGGGTCTGCCGCGGAGTTCGGGGTGGCGCAGGAGTTCGACCGCGGCGATGAACTGGTCGAGGTCGAGGTGCAGGATCCAGTCTCTCTGGGACGTGGTGCCCATGTCGCCAGTATGGCGTCAGTGTGACGGCGGGCTGGGGGAGTGGTTGCGGAGGGCGGTTACCGGCCTTTGGGGCGTACGGAATCTTTCGGGCGGCAGGGGGATCCTGGTTCGCCGTGAGCTGATCGTGGGAAGTGCAGACAGCAACCCAACATGAGTAGGGTCGCCCTAGGAACACTGAACGTTTGGAGGGAGTCGCGTGGCATCGCACAGGGATCTGCCCGTCGGCTTGGTGAATCAGCTTTTCCAGAACACCGGGAGTTCCTCGTTCGCGGAGTTCGTCAGCTCGTACGCGCCCGAGTTGCTGCCACGGCGCGACGAGATGCTGGCCACCCCGATCGGCGACCAGGTTCCGCACGCGACCACGATCGTGGCGGCCACCTTCGCCGGTGGCGTGGTCATGGCGGGCGACCGGCGGGCCACGTCCGGCAACATCATCTCGCAGCGTGACGTGGAGAAGGTGTTCCGCGCCGATGACTATTCGTGCATGGGCATCGCGGGCACGGCCAGCACGGGTCTTGAGTTCGCCCGCCTCTACCGCGTGGAGCTGGAGCACTACGAGAAGCTCGAGGGCCGCACGATGTCGGTCCAGGGCAAGGCCAACAGGCTCGCCACGATGATCAGGGGCAACCTGGCGATGGCGATGCAGGGGCTGGTGGTGGTGCCGCTGTTCGCCGCCTACGACCCCGACAAGGACGAGGGCCGCATCTTCAGCTACGACGTGGCGGGCGGGCCTTACGAGCGGGAGCGGTTCGACGCGATCGGCTCCGGCTCGATCTTCGCGCGCGGGTCGCTGAAGAAGCTCTACCGCGACGGCTCGACGGCCGACGACATGGTGATGACGCTGATCCAGGCGCTCTACGACGCCGCCGACGACGACTCGGCGACCGGTGGGCCCGACGTGACCAGGAAGATCTGGCCGGTCGTGGCCGTGATCGACGCCGACGGCTTCCGCCGCCTGACGGACGACGAGGTGAGCGCCTACGTCCAGCAGATGCTCGACGCCCGCCTGATCTCGCCCGACGGTCCCATCGCCCCGCTGCGCTAAGCAAAGGATCACCACTGTGTCCATGCCATTCGGATATGCGTCCCCCGAGCAGATCATGCGGGACAAGGCCGACTACGCGCGCAAGGGCATCGCGCGGGGCCGTTCCGTGGTCGTGCTCCAATATGTCGACGGCATTCTGTTCGTGGCGCCCAACCCGTCGAGGGCGCTGCACAAGATCAGCGAGATCTACGACCGCATCGGGTTCGCGGCCGTGGGGCGCTACAACGAGTTCGAGGAGCTGCGGCTCGGCGGCATCCGTTACGCCGACATCAACGGTTACACCTATGACCGTTCCGACGTGACCGGGCGCGGCCTGGCCAACCTCTACGCCTCCAACCTGGGCCGCATCTTCACCGAGTCGATCAAGTCGCTCGAGGTCGAGGTCGTGGTGGCCGAGGTGGGCGAGACGAAGGACGGCGACGCGATCTACCGCCTCACCTTCGACGGCTCGGTGTTCGACGAGCACGGTTTCGCGGCGATGGGCGGGCAGGCCGAGGCGGTGGCGTCCCGGCTGAAGGAGCGTTACCGCGAGTCGATGACGCTGGCCGACGCGCTGGAGGTGGCGCTGACCGCGCTGACCGAGCCGGGCGGTGAGCGGCCGCCGGTGGGCCAGCTCGAGGTGGCGGTGCTCGACCGTAACCGTGAGCACCGCAAGTTCCTGCGGCTGACCGGGGCGCGGCTGGAGCGGCTGCTCGCCCAGACCTCGAGCCCGCCGGCCGATGCGGCAGAGTCCTCGGGCGGGTCCTCGGGCGGGTCCTCGGGCGGGTCCTCGGGTGAGCCCGCCGAGCCGAGCGCGCCGTCGTCCGGCGACAAGCCGTCCACGCCGCCGTCCACGCCGCCGTCCACGCCGCCGCCCACGGGTCCCGAGGGTCCGGTGGACGACGGTTCGTCGCCGCTGTAGTTCCTGACGTCATCCGGTGGGGCCGCCGATCCGGCGGCCCCACCGTCGTGTCCGGCTGCCCCGGCGCTTCAGGAGGCCCCCGGGCGGGCCGTGAGGGGCCCGTTGCGGGCTTTGAGCACCGGTGGGGCATCTGGGGTTGCGATGCGGGGTGCGAGGGCTTCCAGGCGCGAACGTGAGGGCGGCCGGGGGAGTGTGACCTGTTTCACTGTGATACGCCCGAACTTGCCGGGCCGCTCGTGGATCTCAAGAGCCGTGACAACTCCACTACGTGGCCTGCTGGTGGCCGGAGCCGCCGCGGCTGTGCTGTCGGCCTCCGGTGCGCCGGCACAGGCGGCCCCCGCGATTCCGAAGTTCGAGGCGCCGACGACCTTCGGCACCTCGTTCCAGCCCGACCCGAAGCACGACTTCACCAAGGGCATCCACTCCCGCCGCAACGGGATCCTGCGCGGCCAGATCGTCGCGGTGCGGGGCGGCGTGGCCGAGTACGTGCCGGTCAAGTGGAAGAAGAGCAAGCACACCGAGGGCCATTTCGTGGGCCCGCCCGAGGGCGACGCGATGGCGTACGCCTCGCGCGTCGCCAAGGACGTCGTCTACCTCTCGGCCCTGGGCTGCAAGGCCTCCCAGGCGGAGCTGACGGTCAGCCGTGACAGCAGCCTGGGCGTCAAGCGGTGCTCCAGGGCGACGCTGATCAAGCGGCACGGGAAGACGCCGCGGCCTTCGCTCATCACCGTCTACAAGGGGCAGATCGTCAAGGTTCAGGAGATCTTCACTCCCTGACGTGCGTCGTGGACGACCCGCGCCCCGTGGGGGCGGGCGCGGGGGGACGAAAACGCGTCTCGCGGGACCCGGACCGGAAAACACGTGCGAAGATCTCTCCCGCTCGCCGATCCGTGGGCATAGTGTGAGGTGATGGATCGTCGCATCTTCGGGCTGGAGAACGAGTACGGCGTGACCTGCACGTTCAGGGGCCAGCGCAGGCTGTCCCCCGACGAGGTCGCGCGCTACCTGTTCCGGCGGGTCGTGTCCTGGGGCCGATCGAGCAACGTCTTCCTCCGCAACGGCGCACGTCTCTATCTCGACGTGGGCAGCCATCCTGAGTACGCAACACCCGAGTGTGACAACGTCATCGAGCTCGTCACCCATGACAAGGCCGGCGAGCGCATTCTCGAGGGCCTGCTGGTGGATGCCGAGAAGCGGCTGCGCGAAGAGGGCATCGCCGGTGACATCTATCTGTTCAAGAACAACACCGACTCGGCCGGCAACTCCTACGGCTGCCATGAGAACTACCTGGTGGGCCGGCACGGCGAGTTCGGCCGGCTGGCCGACGTGCTGATCCCGTTCCTGGTGACGCGGCAGATCGTGTGCGGCGCGGGCAAGGTGCTGCAGACGCCGCGCGGCGCCGTCTACTGCGTCTCCCAGCGGGCCGAGCACATATGGGAGGGCGTCTCCAGCGCGACGACGCGGTCCCGTCCGATCATCAACACGCGGGACGAGCCGCACGCCGACGCCGAGCGGTTCCGCCGCCTGCACGTCATCGTGGGCGACTCCAACATGAGCGAGACGACCATGCTGCTGAAGGTCGGCGCGACCGATCTGGTGCTGCGCATGATCGAGTCGGGCACGGTGATGCGCGACCTGTCGCTGGAGAACCCGATCAGGGCGATCCGCGAGGTCTCTCACGACATGACGGGCCGGCGGCGGGTGCGGCTGGCCAACGGGCGTGAGGCGTCGAGCCTGGAGATCCAGCAGGAGTACCTGTCGAAGGCGAAGGACTTCGTCGACCGCCGCGGCGGCGACGCGATCGCCCACCGGGTGCTGGAGCTGTGGGAGCGCACGCTGACCGCGGTCGACACGGGCAATCTCGACCTGGTGTCGCGGGAGATCGACTGGGTGACGAAATACCAGCTGATCGAGCGTTACCGCCGCAAGTACGACCTGCCGCTGTCGTCGCCGCGGGTGGCCCAGCTCGACCTGGCCTACCACGACGTGCACCGCAAGCGCGGCCTGTTCTACCTGCTGCAGAAGCGCGGCTCGGTGGAGCGGGTGGCGTCCGATCTGAAGATCTTCGAGGCGAAGTCGGTGCCGCCGCAGACGACCAGGGCGCGGCTGCGGGGCGAGTTCATCCGCAAGGCGCAGGAGAAGCGGCGCGACTTCACCGTCGACTGGGTGCATCTCAAGCTCAACGACCAGGCGCAGCGCACGGTGTTGTGCAAGGACCCGTTCAGGAGTGTGGACGAGCGGGTCGACAAGCTGATCGCCGGGATGTGAGCGGTGGGTGTCCTGCCCCGGGACCGCGGCCCGGAACCACGCCGCGGTCCCGGGGCCGGGCGTGGGGTGCCGTTTACCTCGGCCCTACTCCGATGTCGGGTAGTGTGACGCGAATCTGACGTCTCTTCCGAGGGAAATCCATGCGCCGCGCTCTGGCCGTACTGGCCGCCGTGCCATTGATCTTGTTCGCCGCCGCGTGCGGCTCCGACGACGGTTCCGGCACGACCGCCTCCACGGGCGGGTCGTCCGGCGTCAAGGTCGCCGGGAACGTGGGGGCGAAGCCCACGGTGACGTTCCCGTCCGGCACGCCCGCGACCACGTCGTCGTACGAGGTGATCCAGCCCGGCGACGGCACGGGCGTCAAGACGGGCGACCGCGTGATCGTGAACCTGACCGTCTACAACTGGGACGGCAAGGACAACAAGGTCCAGGGCTCGTCCTACGACACGAAGGCGCCGGAGACGATCGCCGTCAACGAGCAGCTGCCGCAGGTGCTGCAGGAGGGCTTCACCAAGATCAAGGGCGGCGGGCGGCTGCTGGCCGTGCTGGCCAACGACGCGGTGCAGGGACAGCAGCAGACGGCTCCCGCGGAGCCGACGAAGGTGTTCGTGTTCGACGTGGTCGGCACCCGGCCGGCGCCGCTGAAGGCGGCCACCGGCACGGAGACGAAGGAGTCGATCAAGGGCGTCGAGGTCGTCAGCCCCGGCGGCGAGAAGGCGCCGACGCTGACCACGAAGACCAAGGAGAAGGCGCCGAAGGACCTCGTCGTCAAGACGCTGATCACCGGCACCGGCGAGAAGGTGACCGCGAACCAGACGCTGTCGGTGCACTACACGGGCAAGATCTGGGGCACCGACAAGCAGTTCGACTCCAGCTGGGAGCGGGGCGAGCCGGCCGAGTTCCCGCTCGGCCAGGTGATCCAGGGCTGGCAGAAGGGCCTGGTGGACGTGCCGGTCGGCAGCCGGGTCGTGATGAGCATCCCGCCGGAGATGGGCTACGGCAGCCAGGAGCAGCAGGGCATCCCGGCCAACAGCACGCTGGTGTTCGTCGTGGACGTCCTGGGCGCCTACTGATGCGTCTTTAGCGAACCGCCGGTCAGCCGACCGGCGGCCCGGTAGCATCGCGAGGCCCGGTGGCATGGCGCCGCCGGGCCGTTTCGCGTGTGGGAGGGCCGATGCGCCGTGCCGCCACCCGGGAGCCGTCGCCGCGGGCCGGGACTCACGACGACGTTCCAGGCCGCGGACGAGCCGTGGCCAGACGGGCCGTGGCGGTCGTGGCCGTGGTCGTGGCTGGGGTGCTGCTCGCCGCCGGGTGCACGGGCGGGGCCGCAGAGGAGCTGAAGGTGGGCGGCGCGTTCGGGGCGCGGCCGACGATCGTCTTCCCCGCCGCGAAGCCCGGGGCGGGCCTGCGGGTGGACGAGCCGACGAAGGGCGGGGGCGAGCCGCTGGCGGCCGGTGACGTGGCGATCGTGCAGTACACCGCGCACGTGTGGGACGGCGCCGCCAACCGCCTGGTCGACTCCAGCTTCACGCGGGGCACGCCGGCCGCGTTCCCGGTGGGCGAGCTGCTGCCGGGGCTGGAGCGGGCGCTGCGGGGCCGCAGGGTGGGCAGCAGGGTGACCGCGGCGATCCCGCCCGAGTACGCCTTCGGCGCGGCACCGCCGCGCGGCGTGCGGGCGGGGGAGGAGCTGTTCTACGTCGTGGACATCCTCGGCGCCCACCACAGGGACGCCACGGTCGGGGCGGGGGCGGGCACGCTGGCGGGCGTGCGGATCGGCGGCGGCCCCAGGCCGTCCCTGACCGTGCCGCGGAGCGCGCCGCCGCAGGAGTTCACGGCCGGGGTGCTGAGCAGGGGAGACGGCCCTCCTGCCCAGGCGGGGCAGCTCGTGGTCACTCAGTACGCGGGCGCCGTCTGGCGTGGCGGCCGGGTTTTCGACGCGACCTGGGCGGGTGGCGGGCCGAAGGCGTTCAAGCTGGGCGACGGCGGCGTGATCAAGGGCTGGGACAAGGCGCTGACGGGCGTGCCGGCGGGCAGCAGAGTCGCGATGGTGGTGCCGCCCGCGTACGGCTACGGCCCGGCCGGGCGCCCCGAGTGGGGCATCGAGGGGTCCGACACGCTGGTCTTCGTCGTGGACCTGCTCGCCGCCTACTGAGGCAGGATGTCCGGTACGGCGGGGGCGCGTACCAGGCCGGCCGCTCCTGCGTGCTGGAGCGGGTGGAGCGGCGGCTTCCGTAGACTCCGCGTGTGAGTAGCGAGCCCGTGGGCGGCGATCTCGACGCGCTGGCCCTGTTGCACGACCCCGTCCGCCGCAGCCTGTACGACGTGGTCGCCTCCAGCGGCGGCGACGTGGGGCGCGGTGAGGCGGCCGAGGCGGCGGGGGTGTCCAGGACGCTGGCCGGTCACCACCTCGACAAGCTGGTGGAGGCGGGGCTGCTGGAGAGCGGGTTCCGCAGGCCGGAGAAGCGCGGCCCGGGCAGCGGCCGGCCGGCGAAGGTCTACCGCAGGGCGCGGGGCGAGCGGTCGGTGAGCCTGCCGCCGCGCGACTACGCGGCGCTGGCCTCGGTGCTGGCGGACGTGGTGGACCGGCTGGGCGCCGAGGAGCAGGCGGAGGCGGTGGCCAGGCAGGCGGGCGCGCGGCTGGGGGCCGGGCGCAGGGGCGAGCCGGTGGAGCGGGTGCTGCGCGAGCGGGGTTACGAGCCGTACGCGGAGGGCGGGCGGCTGCGGCTGCGCAACTGCCCGTTCCACGTGCTGGCGCGGGAGCAGCCGCTGCTGGTGTGCTCGATGAACCTGGCGCTGTGCCAGGGGCTGCTGGAGGGGCTGGGCGACGATCCCGGCAGGGCGGTGCTCGACCCGCGCCCGGACGAGTGCTGCGTGTCCCTCGACGTCCTCGGACCCGATGGGCCGGATGCGGACCTCCCGTGATCCTCGCGCTTCTAAAACAAACACATATTGACATAGAAGTGCCTGCGATGGTGAGCTGAGCCCATGCATCTCGCCCAGCTCAACATCGCCCATCTGCGCGCGCCCATCGACAGCGCCGAACTCGCCGAGTTCGTCGCCCTGCTCGAACCGATCAACGCCCTCGCCGACGCGGCCCCCGGCTTCGTCTGGCGGCTCAAGGAGAGTGAGACCGACCCCACCGCCACCGTCGTGCACGACTACGGCGACATGCTGCTGATCAACTTCTCGGTGTGGGAGTCGATGGAGTCGCTGTGGGACTACGTCTACCGCAGCCCGCATCTGGGCGTGCTGCGCCGGCGCAGGGAGTGGTTCCTGCGCGCGGTGGAGCCGTACATGGTGATGTGGTGGGTGCCCGACGGGCAGATCCCGTCGCTGGCGGAGGGCATGGAACGGCTGGAGCGCCTCAGGACCGGCGGGCCCGGCCCCGAGGCGTTCACGTTCAAGGACGCCTACACGCCGGAGGGCCGCCCCAGCAGCGAGGCCGCCAGCCTGCCGGCCGCCGCCGAGGCCAGGAAGTAGGCCAGGTCCTCATCGAGGCTCCTGCCCATCGTCGACAGCCGCACCGGCGACTCGCGCAGCGCCTCGTACAGGCCGTCCACCTCGACCGGGACCAGCCGGTGCCGCACGGCGAGCAGCTCCGCCTGGTCCCTGACCCGCTCGCCGAACTCGCCGGGCAGCATCGGCACCGGCACGTCGGCGGCCGACAGCGCCACCCTGCCGTAGGCGGTCAGCGAGTGATGGGAGACGCCGTAGTGGCGCTCGCGCAGGTCGCCCTCGCTGACCCGCAGCGCCGCCACCGGCCGCCCCAGCAGCACGCCCGCCGCGTTGACCGCCTCGCCCGCCGACACCCCTGAGAAGCCCCACCGGGTGCCGGTGCCCAGGTTGCCGGGGCCCTGCGCGACGATCGCCACGTCGGCCTCCAGCACGTGGCGGGCCGCCAGCAGGCCGGTGTGCACGGTGACCGCCTCGACGTCGCCGCCGAACGCCTGCCCGACCGTCACGGTCCCGGCCAGCCAGCCGATCTCGCGCAGCCGGGCGGCCGCCATCGAGAACCACGCCGGCAGCGCCCCGCCGTCCTGCATCACGTACGCCACCCGCACACCCCGCCGGGCCCCACGCCCGGCCTCGTACAGACCGCACAGGACGGGGGCCAGCGCCGAGTGCAGGTCGGCCACCACCACCGGCATGCCGTCGAGGGAGTCCGCCTCGCGCAGCAGGTCGTGATGCGGCGAATCCTGCTCGTCCGCGCCCAGCACCGTGGCCTGCAGCGGCGTGTACCTGGCCTTCACCAGGTGACCGGGACCGGAGGGATCTTCCGGCAAACGGTTCGGGACGGCCACCACCATGGCGTAACCTCCCGTACCGAGACCCATCGCGAGTGCGGTCGTGTTGAGCAGCACCTCGTCACCGGGTTCCGGGCGGCCCACCAACGGGGGATAGGCCAGCGCCCGGCACTCACCTTCGGGCACGGTGACGTCCAGCTCCACCGCTCCCGGCCACTCGCGTCGGATCCGTACGACCTCGCCCTTGCGCCATCTGATCACGGGGGCAGGGTAGCGTCGATGAAGGAGGAGTGAGGCAGATGTCGCGCCGGAAGACAGAACGGCTGCTCAATCTCGTGATCTGCCTGCTCGCCACCCGGCGCCCGCTGTCGGCCGAGCAGATCCGCCAGGCCGTCCCCGGTTACGACCGCGACGGCGACGAGGCGTTCCAGCGCATGTTCGAGCGTGACAAGAACGAGCTGCGCGAGATCGGCATCCCCATCGACGTGGTGCGCGACCCGTGGGAGGACGAGCCGGGCTACCGCATCGAGCGGGAGTCGTACGAGCTGCCGGAGATCACGCTGGAGCCCGACGAGGCGGCCGTGCTGGGCCTGGCGGCGCAGGTGTGGCAGCGCGCCAGCCTGGCCGAGGCCGCCTCGGGCGCGCTGCTGAAGCTGCGGGCCGGCGGCGTCGCCACCGACCAGCCGGTCGGCGGCTCGATGGGCGGCAGCGCGCTGGAGCTGCGCGTCGACACCCGCGACCCGGCCTTCCCCGCGCTGTGGAACGCCGTGCGCGACCGGCGCGTGGTCCGCTTCGACTACCGGGCGTCGGGCAGCGAGACCGTGCGCAGCCGCACCGTCGAGCCGTGGGGCGTGGTCAGCAGGCGCGGCCGCTGGTACCTCGCGGGGTTCGACCGCGACAGGGACGCGCCGCGCGCCTTCCGGCTCAGCAGGATCACCGGGCAGGTCACCGCCGTCGGCCGGCCCGGCGTGGTCGAGGTGCCCGCCGACGTCGATCTGCGGGCCATGGTGGCCTTCCCCGACGAGCCGAGCCACGAGCGGGTGGCCGTCGTGCGGGTCAGGCAGGGGACGTGCGAGGGGCTGCGGCGGCTGGCCAGGTCCGTACGCGAGGGCGGCGACGGCTGGGACGAGGCCGAGCTGGTCTTCTCCGACACGGAGCGGCTGGCCGGGTGGATGGCCAGCCTGGGCTCCGACGTCGAGGTCGTCGGGCCGCCCGACGCGCGCGAGGCCGTCATCTGCCGTCTGAAGGGAGCGCTGGCGTGAGCGGGCGTCTGGACGAGGGGGAACGGGAATGAGCGGGTCCGCCGATCGGCTGCCGCGGCTGCTTGCGCTGGTGCCGTACCTGATGTCGCACCCGGGGGCGCAGGTCGGCGAGGTGGCGGCGGTGTTCGGGCTGAGCGAGAAGCAGCTCATCGACGACCTGCAGCTCGTGTGGATGTGCGGGCTGCCCGGCCACACCCCGGGCGACCTCATCGACGTGTCGTGGGACGGCGGCGAGATCCTCATCGACAACGCCGAGACCATCGCGCGGCCGCTGCGGCTCGGCATCGACGAGGCCAGCGCGCTGCTGGTGGCGCTGCGCACGCTGGCCGCCAGGCCCGAGCTGGCCCTGCCCGAGGGCGGGGTGCCCGACGCGCTGCCGCGCGTGATGGCCAAGCTGGAGCGGGCCGCGGGCGAGGGCGCCGCGACCGTCAGCAGCCAGGTCGCCGTCGACGTCGACGCCGCGCCCGACGCGCTGCCCCGCGTGCGCGAGGGGCTCACCAAGGGGCGCAGGCTGTCGCTGCGCTACTACGTGCCGGGCCGCGACGAGGTGACGCCGCGCGAGGTCGACCCGATGCGGGTGCTGGTCGTGGACGGCCGCGCCTACCTGGAGGGCTGGTGCTACCGGGCCGAGGCGATGCGGCTGTTCCGCCTCGACCGGGTGCTCGGCGTCGAGGTGCTGGACGTGCCCGCCGACCCGCCCGCGGAGGCGGAGCCGCGCGACGTGACCGACGGCGTGTTCCGGCCCTCGCCCACCGACGAGCTGGTCGAGCTGGAGCTGAGCGCCGCCGGGCGGTGGGTGGCCGAGTACTACCCGTGCGAGCAGGTCACCGAGCTGGGCGAGGGCCGCCTGCGGGTCGCGCTGCGGGCCCGCGACGAGGACTGGATCCTGAAGCTGGCGCTGCGCCTCGGCG
Organism: Nonomuraea sp. NPDC004580; assembly: GCF_040609855.1. Lineage (NCBI taxonomy): Bacteria > Bacillati > Actinomycetota > Actinomycetes > Streptosporangiales > Streptosporangiaceae > Nonomuraea > Nonomuraea sp. NPDC004580. The sequence continues at coordinate 17,496 of NZ_JBEXLH010000059.1, forward strand.
ACACCGGCAGGGTCGTCTCGCCGCCCGCGATGGCCGAGACCGTGCGCAAGGAGGCCGAGCGGGCGCTCGCCCTGTACGCTCACCGGTCATGACCTGGATCTTCCTGTCCGTCGCGATCGGCGTGGCCGGGCTGGCGGTGCTGGCGGTGGCCGGTGCTCGCGTCGTGGCGGCGGCACGTACTCTGAGAAGGGAAGTGGCCGAGGCGCAGGCCCAGCTTGAGCCGCGGCGGGCCAGATTGACCGGCCAGGGGGGTGAGACCACGCCCCGGGCAGCGTACGATCGTGGCTGAAAGAGGCAACTCGCTAGAAAGGGCGTTTCATGCCGAACCTCGGAGTGCCCGAACTCCTGATCATCCTTTTGGCGCTGGTGCTGCTGTTCGGTGCGAAGAAGCTGCCCGACATGGCTCGCGGCATCGGCCGGTCGCTGCGCATCTTCAAGTCCGAGACCGCGAAGCTGCGCGATGACGACGACGACGTCCAGCACACCGCGCAGCCCGTCCAGCCGCAGGCGCGGGCCCACCCGCAGCCTCAGCCGGCGCAGCCGCAGCCGCTGCCGGCGACCCCCGCGGCCCCGCCCGCCCCCGCGCCCGGTCCGTCCGCCGAGGAGCAGGCCCGCCAGCTGGAGGAGCAGGCCGCGAGGCTGCGCGCCAGCGCCGCCCAGGCCGACAAGCACGCCTGACCCCACCCCTCCTCCTCACCCAGGACTGCTAGATGGCGCTGCTCAAACGATCGAGCGATTCGGAGCAAGTCCGCGACCCCGAGGGTCGCATGCCCCTCATGGAGCACCTGCGCGAGCTGCGCAACCGGCTGCTGATCGCGCTGGCCGCCGTGATCGTGGGCATCATCGTGGGCTGGTTCTTCTTCGATCCGGTGTGGGCCTACATCAAAGAGCCGTTCTGTGACACCCCGCAGGCGCAGCAGCTGCGCGAAGGGCAGTGCACACTCACCTACGGCGGCATCTTCCAGTCGTTCTTCCTGACGCTGAAGGTCTCGGCGCTCGTCGGCCTCGTCGTCTCCTCACCCGTCTGGCTGTACCAGATCTGGGCGTTCGTCACGCCCGCCCTCTACCGCAACGAGAAGCGCTACTCGATCACGTTCCTCGGGATCGCGGTCCCGCTGTTCCTGCTCGGCGCCGCTCTCGCCTACTTCATCATGGACACCAGCCTGGCGATCCTGCTGGGCTTCGCACCGAGCGACACCGTCGCGACCATCCAGATCGACGAGTACCTCGGCTACGTGCTCATCATGCTGGTGATCTTCGGCGTCTCGTTCGAGCTGCCGCTGCTACTGGTGTTCCTCAACATCATCGGTGTCCTGTCGCACGCCACGGTCAAGAAGCACCGGCGCACCGTCATCTTCATCATGTTCGTCTTCGGCGCGGTGATCACGCCGGGCGGCGACCCGCTGACGATGATGGCGCTCGCCATGCCGATGATCGTGCTCTACTTCGTCGCCGAGGGCGTCATCCACCTGCGCGAGAGGCGCGGGGCGGGCAGGAGCGAGTTCGACCACCTGTCCGATGACGAGGCTTCCCCGCTGGCCGAGGACGACGCGCCGGTCGAGACGCCCGCGCCTGCCGCGTCGGCCGCAGAACCTCCTGCCGGGCCGCCTGCTGGGCCGCCTGCGAGACCCACCGCTGGGCCGACCACTGGGCCCGCCGATGAGGAGCCGCCGGGCACCGACAAGCGCTGAGGCATTCCCCCGCCGCCCAGGAGGCGATAGGTTCCGGGCGTGTCCCCGCAACTCGCCCTCCTGGTCAATCCCGCCGCCCGCGGCGGGCGTACGCTGCGCCTGCTCGAGCCCGTGGCGCGCCGGCTGCGTGCCGGAGGGGCCGAGCTGTCCGTGATCGTCGGTGACGACGCCGCCGACGCCCTCGAACGCGCCTGCACCGCCGTCTCCGAGCGGCCCGACGCGCTCGTCGCCTTCGGCGGCGACGGGCTGGTCCACCTGGCCGTGCAGGCGGTGGCCGGCACCGACGTGCCGCTCGGCATCATCCCCGCGGGCACCGGCAACGACATCGCCGCCGCGCTCGGCGTGCCGCCCAAGGATCCGCTGGCCGCGGCCAGGGCCGTGCTGCGGATGAAGACGCGGCTGGTGGACGCCGCCCGCATCAGGGCCGGGGCCTCCGAGGAGCTGTTCGCCGGGGTGGCGTGCTGCGGCTTCGACTCGCGGGTCAACGAGCGCGCCAACGGCCTCACCTGGCCGCCCGGCATGGCCCGCTACCTGGTGGCGACCGCGCGGGAGCTGCGCGCGTTCAAGCCGATCCCGTTCCGCATCACCTACGACGACACCGAGGTGGTCGAGCGGGAGGCGATGCTGGTCGCGGTGGCCAACACGACGTCGTACGGCGCCGGCATGCGGGTCTGCCCCGATGCCAGGCCCGACGACGGACTCCTGGACGTCGTGCTGCTGAACGCGCTGTCCACGGGGGAGTTCGTCCGCGTCTTCCCGAGCGTCTACCGGGGCAGCCACGTACGGCATCCCGCCGTGTCGGTGCGGCGGGTGCGCAGCGTGCGGGTGGAGGCGCCCGAGGTGGTCGCCTACGCCGACGGCGAACGCGTCGGCGAGACCCCGCTGCACTGCGAGGTCCGGCCGGGGGCGTTACGCGTCATCGTATGAAATCTACTTTGTAAAGGCGCCGGGCCGGTGCCGCCTGCTCGAAGTTCCGTGAACGGCGGCAAGGACGGACCGGAATGGCGGTTTCGGTAGGCTGGCGATTATGACAACGCCAGCGGAACGCTATGCGGCCTTCCGTCAGAGACACGGGGACGACGGGGCCGCGCTGAGATCGTTCCGAGGTCTCTACGACTTCGCGCTGGACGACTTCCAGCTCGACGCCTGCCGGGCCCTGGAGGCCGGAGACGGCGTCCTGGTGGCGGCGCCCACGGGGTCGGGCAAGACGGTGGTCGGCGAGTTCGCCGTCCACCTGGCCTTGGAGCAGGGCCGCAAGTGCTTCTACACCACCCCCATCAAGGCGCTGTCCAACCAGAAGTACAACGACCTGGTCAAGCGCTACGGCACCGCCAAGGTCGGGCTGCTGACGGGCGACAACAGCGTCAACGGCGAGGCGCCGATCGTCGTCATGACGACCGAGGTGCTGCGCAACATGCTCTATGCGGGCTCGGCGACGCTGGCCGGGCTCGGGTTCGCGGTGATGGACGAGGTGCACTACCTCGCCGACCGGTTCCGCGGCGCGGTCTGGGAAGAGGTGATCATCCACCTGCCGGAGTCGGTGCGGCTGGTGGCGCTGTCGGCGACGGTGAGCAACGCCGAGGAGTTCGGCGAGTGGATGGGCGAGGTGCGCGGCGACACGACGGTGATCGTCGACGAGCACCGTCCCGTGCCGCTGTGGCAGCACATGATGGTGGGCAACCGCATCTACGACCTGTTCATGACCGACGATCTGACGCCGCGGATCAACCCGACGCTGATGCGGGTGACGCGTGACGCGGAGCGGCTGACGGCGGGGCGGGGCAGGCGGGGTTACGGCCGGGCGCCGCGTTCGCGGCCGCGCCCGCCGGACCGGGTGCAGGTGATCGAGAAGCTCGACGGCGAGGGGCTGCTGCCGGCGATCACGTTCATCTTCTCGCGGGCGGGGTGTGACGCGGCGGTGCAGCAGTGCCTGTCGGCGGGGATCCGGCTGACGACCGACCGGGAGCGGCACGAGATCAGGCAGCTGGTCGACGAGCGCACCGCGCACCTGCCGGACGAGGACCTGGCGGTGCTGGGTTACCTGGAGTGGCGTGACGGGCTCGAGCGGGGCCTGGCGGCGCATCACGCGGGCATGCTGCCGGCGTTCAAGGAGGTCGTGGAGGAGCTGTTCACCCGCGGCCTGGTGAAGGCGGTGTTCGCGACGGAGACGCTGGCGCTGGGCATCAACATGCCGGCGCGCAGTGTGGTGATCGAGAAGCTGGACAAGTGGAACGGTGAGACGCACGCGGATCTGACGCCGGGGGAGTACACCCAGCTGACGGGGCGGGCGGGGCGGCGCGGCATCGACGTCGAGGGTCATGCGGTGGTGCTGTGGCAGCCGGGCATGGATCCGCTGTCGGTGGCGGGGCTCGCGGGCACCCGTACGTATCCGCTGCGGTCGAGTTTCCAGCCGTCGTACAACATGGCGGTCAACCTGGTCGGGCAGTTCGGCAGAGAGCGGGCCAGGGCGCTGCTGGAGGAGTCGTTCGCGCAGTTCCAGGCCGATCGTGCGGTGGTGGGGCTGGCCAAGCAGCTGCGCAAGCACGAGGAGGCGCTGGAGGGCTACCAGGAGGCGATGACGTGCCACCTGGGCGACTTCCCCGAGTACGCGGCGCTGCGGCGGCGGCTGTCCGATCGTGAGGCGGAGCTGTCGCGGCAGCGGGGTGCGGCGCGGCGGGCGGCGGCGGTGCGGTCGCTGGAGGCGTTGCAGCCGGGTGACGTGATCAGGGTGCCGGGCGGGCGGCGGGCCGGGCTGGCGATCGTGCTGGATCCTGGCCGTAATCCGCGTGCTCACGGGCCGAGCCCGCTGGTGCTGACCATCGGCAAGCAGGTGAAGAAGCTGGATCCGGCGGACTTCCCCGTGCCGGTGGAGCCGCTGGAGAAGGTGCGCATCCCGAAGAACTTCAACGGGCGTTCGCCGAAGGAGCGGGCGAACCTGATCTCGACGCTGATGGCGAAGATCGGTGACCGTGATCTCGGCAAGCCGGCGCGGGCGCGTGACCACACGGTGGAGGACGACGAGGTCAACGAGCTGCGGCGGCGCATCAGGCAGCATCCGTGCCACGGGTGTGACGACCGTGAGGACCACGCGCGGTGGGCCGAGCGTTATTACAAGCTGCTGCGTGAGACCGAGGGGCTGCGGCGGCGGGTGGAGGGGCGTTCGCATGTGATCTCGCGGACGTTCGACCGGATCTGCTCGGTGCTTGAGCAGCTGGGTTACCTGCGCGACGAGACGGTCACCGATGAGGGGCGGCGGCTCGGGCGGCTCTACACCGAGCTGGATCTGCTGACGGCCGAGTGCCTGCGTAACGGGTTGTGGGAGGAGCTCGATCCGGCGGAGCTGGCGGCGTGCGTGTCGGCGCTGGTGTTCGAGTCGCGGGCGTCGGACGACACGCGGCGGCCGAAGATCCCGGCGGGGCGGGCGCAGGACGCGTTGTCGGCGATGATCCGGCTGTGGGGTGAGCTGGAGGGCATCGAGTCCGACCATGGGCTGTCGACGATCAGGGAGCCCGATCTGGGGTTCGCGTGGGCGGCGTTCCGGTGGACGAAGGGGCATTCGCTGGACGCGGTGCTGATGGAGGGCGTCAACGGCAACGAGCTGGCGGCGGGTGACTTCGTGCGGTGGGTCAAGCAGTTGATGGACCTGCTGGGTCAGCTGGGGAACGCGGCGCCGGAGGGCAGCAAGATCAGGCAGACGTCGGTGAAGGCGATGGATGCGATGCGGCGGGGTGTGGTGGCGTACTCGTCGCTGACCTGACGCCGTTGCCGAAGGCGTCCCCGATACGAGGTTTCGGGGGCGCCTTTGGCGTTGTCGTGACCGCCTTTTTGTGTTTTTACCGGTGGGCGGGAGGCTTTACTTCTTCGCCGGAACGGCCTTTCTGTTCGGGCTTTACCAGTCAAGCCTTCCTGAAATCAGCGATTATCTGCTGATTTATCGCAATTCGGGTGCTAGCGTCCGATTTGTCAGTGTTCAGCCAACGGGGGAGGAATCATGGCGAACACGCAACTGTCCCAGGTCGGCTTCCAGCAAGGATGGGGATGCCGCAGGCGGCGTCGCTGGCGCAGGTGGGGCTGGTGCGCCCGTCGCAGGTGGTGGGGGTGCTAGAACCCCCAGATGAGGGCCGGCGGCCTGGCCGCCGGCTCTCCTTCAGCGCCTCCGGCCGTGAACTCGCGCCGGCGATCACCATTCGCCGGACGTTCCGCGAGTTCTGGCCGGACACTCGCGGTCTGCGGCGGCTCTTCGCGGCGGGCGTGGTCTTCGCCATCCTGGCCGCGCTCTGCGAGGTCGCCGCGATCCGCCTGTTCGGGCACATCACCGACGAGGTGCTGACGACCCGTCAACTCGACGCCTTCTGGTCACCGGCCTCCGTCTGGCTGGGGCTCGCCGTGCTCGCCGGGCTGCTGTCCTTCGGCGGGGCCTACACCACCGCACTGGGCGCCGAGCGGTTCCTGCTGGCCCTGCGCGACCGCGTGTACGCGCACGTGCAGACGCTCGCCCCCGACTTCTCCGAGAAGCGGCGGCTGGGCGACCTGATGGCGCGCATGACGGACGACGTGGAGGCCATCGAGGAACTGGTCGGGTCCGGGCTGGTCAAGGCCATCACCACGGTGGCCGGGATCATCTTCTTCGCCGGGGCCGCGTTCTTCATCCGATGGGACCTGGCCCTGCTGACGATGGCGCTGATCCCGCTGTTCCTGATCACCTCGAAGGTGTTCGCCTCGAGGTTCAGGACGGCGGCGGCGCGCGAGCGGGCCAGCAACGGGGCGATGAACAGCGTCCTGGAGGAGGGGCTGGCCAACCAGCCGCTCGTGCAGTCGTACAACCGGCAGGGCGAGGAGTCCCGCCGGCTGCACGCCGAGGGGCGCGGCTGGTTGCGGGCCAACATGTCGCAGGCCTGGCTGGCGGGGCTCTACAACCCGGCGGTGCAGGTCATCGAGACGGTCTGCCTGATCGCCATCCTCGGGTTCGGCGCGTGGGAGATCGCGGCGGGCCGGCTGACGATCGGCGGGCTGCTGTCGTTCGCGGCGTACCTGGCCCTGCTCTACCCGGCCGTGCAGAGCCTGGGCGAGCTGGCCCTGACGGTGTCGGAGGCGGCGGCCGGGTCGGACCGGGTGATCGAGATCCTGCGTACCGAGCCTGCCGTCCGCGACGCCGACGACGCGGTCCCGGCCGGCCGGTGCGGTGGCCGGATCGACTTCGACGGGGTGAGCTTCACCTACCCGGGACGGGGCCGGCCGGTGCTGCGTGACCTGTCGTTCACCGTGGAGCCCGGCGAGGTCGTCGTGATCACCGGGCCCAGCGGGGCGGGCAAGTCCACGCTGGCCAAGTTGCTGCTGCGGTTCTACGACCCGGACTCGGGCCGCATCCTGCTGGACGGCACCGACGTCCGGAGGCTGACGCGGCAGTCGCTGCGCGAGAACATCACGGTCCTGCACCAGGAGACGCTGCTGTTCTCCGGCTCGGTACGCGACAACATCGCCTACGGCCGGCCGGGCGCCTCGCTCGACGAGGTGATCAGGGCGGCCGAGGTGGCCGGGGTGCACGACTTCGCCAAGCTGCTGCCGAAGGGATACGACTCGCCGGTCGGGCAGCGCGGCCGGCTGCTGTCCGGCGGGCAGCGGCAGCGCATCGCGATCGCCAGGGCCATCCTGCGCGACACGCCGGTGCTCGTGCTCGACGAGCCCGTCACCGGGCTGGACGTCGCCACCGCCGCCCACGTCATGCGGCCGCTGCGGCGGCTCATGGCCGGGCGTACCACGCTGCTCATCACGCACGACCTGCGGCAGGCGCCGGAGGGGGCGCGGGTGATCGAGATCGAGCCGGTTCCGCGGGAGGAGCGGATCCGGCTCAAGCGGGTAGGCGCCCGGTCCGGCGGGGGAGCGTCTCCGTGACCCCCGGCTCGCCGGCCCGGCACCCGTCCCGGCACTCCGGGGCGGGTGCCGGGCTTTTCGGAGGTCCGTGATTCGGGCCTGACCCGTCCTGACCATCTGGGGCGGGTGCCGGGCTGTTCGGGGTTCTGCTGAGCTTTTGGGGCTGTATGTGGGGGAATCTCCTCGATAGAATCGGAGAGCTTTCTCCGTTTGTCGCCGCGGGCCCGCTCTCCGCCTGCCGGCGGGCCGAAGGCAGGTGGAGATCTTGGGCGACGATCACGGCGCCGCCAGGCCGCTGCGGGCCGATGCCCGGCGCAACAGGGAGCGGGTGCTGCAGATCGCGCAGGAGGCGCTGGCCAGTGACGGCCTGACCATCTCCTTCGACGAGATCGCCCGCCGCGCCGGGTTCGGGGTCGGCACCGTCTACCGGCACTTCCCCACCAAGGAGGCGTTGTTCGAGGCGGTGCTGCTGGGGCGGATCGAGCGGTTCGTGGCCGACGCCCGCGCGCTCGCCACCGCCGAGGACGCCGGGCGGGCGTTCTTCGGCTGGTTCGCGGGAGTGGTCGAGCAGGCGGCGGTCAACCAGGCGTTGTGCGACATGCTGGACAGCGGCGCGGCGATGCCGCTGCGGCCGGGCTCCACGCTGGCCGGTGACTTCGCCGCCGCTCTGGGCCGGCTGCTGGTGCGGGCGCAGCGGGTGGGCGCGGTGCGCGCCGACCTCACCGCGGGGGACGCGCTCGACCTGCTGCGCGGCTGCCTCGTCGCCGAGCGCGGCGCGCGGGCCAGGGGCGGGGCGGTCCGGCTGGCGGACGTGGTGTGCGACGGGATGCGCGCCCGTTCACCTTGACCGTCACCAGGTCAGGTGTCGGTCGAGGCCGGGGATCCGGAGCAGGCGGCGCATCGGGGGCGGGAGGTTGACGCGGTGTACGGGCGTGTGCCGGCTGAGCGCCCGGTCGTGCACGGAGAGGAGGATGCCGAGCTCGCCCGAGACGCTGACGATCTGGGTTCCGTTGTGGCGGCTGGTGGTCAGGTGAAGAGGATCCATGTGCCGATCCGCGCTCTTCTCACACGGCCGGGGTCATCCTGACGTGGGCGCGGACCCGCCCGTTCTTGTCCGGATGGACAGGAGAAATCTTGGACAAGTCAATTCCGGTTACCACGTGAAAGAAATTTCATCCCGGGCGACGTGCGCGGCGACCTGATCGTTATTTGTGGGAATATTCGGGTTTGTCGGGGTTGGTCACACTACGCTGCTACCGCTTGCCGAGTACGAGGGAAAGCGGACGACATCGTGTTCATCGCAGTCACAGTGCTGGCCGCCGCCGTGGTTGGTGCGGTGGTCTGGTGGTTCCGCCGGGATCCGGTGGAGGGTGGGGCCGGAGACAGGTTCGAGGCGGAGCCTCTCGGCGGGTTGCTGCCGCCCGACACGGAGGCTGTTTTCGTGGAGGGCCTGCGGGCGTACCACGACTCGGGCAGCGCGATCCGGGTGGACGGGGAGCTGGAGGTGGTGGTGGCGTACGAGCCGCCGCGGTCGGTCTCCCTGCGCCTGCTCGCCGACGCCTTCGCGGCCCGGGGGGACGCCGCGCTGCACGACCCGCAGGGCACGGTCGCGGAGCTGATGGACGAGTTCACGGCCACCGAACGGCCGGGCGTCCTGCACCTGCGCGGCGGCCTGCCCGCCGACGATCTGGACGACGTGGCGGACCTGGACGGCATGAACGCCGACCGCCTCGCCGCAGCGGTGGCCGAGGTCGTGGCCGAGGTCGTGGCGGAGACGGTGGCGGAGATGGTGGCCCACACGACCGCGGCCGGCGCGGCGGTGGCCGGTTCCAGCGTGAGCACGGCGGCGGCTGACACGGCGGCTGACACGGCGGCTGACACGGCGGCTGACAGGGCGGCTGACGCGGCGGTGGCCGGTGCCGGCGCGGGCGTGCCAGCGGCCGACGCGGCGGTGGCCGGTACCGGAGTGAGCGCGACAGGGACCGACGCTGGTGCGGGCGCGACTGCGGTGGCTGACGCGAACGTGGGCGGGACGGTGGTGGCCGACGCGGCTGTGGACGGGACGGCGGTGAGCGGGGCCGAGGGGCGGGGTCTCTGGGCGGCGGAGACGAGGCTCGGGGCGCTGCACATCCGCGTCCCGGCCCCGGCCCCGGCGGCGCCGGCGGGGAAGACGGGCTCGGCCGACGGCGGACCGGACGAGAGCGGGCCTGGCGGAAGGACCCATGTCAACGGGACGCCCGTCAAGCCCCTGCACACCGCCGAGGAAGCGGCGCCGGAGGTGGAGGCGGGCCGGCCGAACACGCTCATGCTGGACCTGGCCCGTGTCCTCGACCGCTGCCGCGAGGTGCGCGAGCTGCGGCCGGACGCGCCGGCCGAGGACGTGCTGCGCGAGGCGGTCACGGACCTCCTCGCCGCCGACGGCCCTGGCATGACGTGGGCCCACCCGCCCAGCCCGGCCCAGCGCCGCCTCGTGCAGGGAGGCTCCCCGGAGCCGCACTGACGCCCGCCTTCCGACAGCGTCGCCCACGGGAACCCGGTGGACGACGCTGCGGGCAGGGGTCGGCGGTTGCCGGGGACTGGCGAGGGTGGCCGAGGGGCGGTGGCGGGGTCAGCCGGTGTTCTCGGCGCGGCCCTGGCGCCAGTAGCCCATGAAGGCGACTGCTCGGCGGTCCATGCCGCGTTCGGCCACGAGGTGGCGGCGCAGCGTTTTGATGACGCCGGCCTCGCCGGCCAGCCAGGCGTACAAGGGGCCGTGGTCGGCTGTGTCCTGGGGGACTTCCCACAGTTCGTCGGTGTCGACGTCCACGTCCTCGAAGGAGTCGGGGGCGGCGGACAGCGGGGGGAGCAGGCGGGCGGCGGCGGCGCGGACGGCGGGGACGAGTTCGGCGCCGCGTTCGCCGCCGTTCCTGGCGAGCCAGGTGACCTTGATGTCGGCGGGCTCGGTGATCGGCAGGACGTCGGCGTCGAGGGGCACCTCCATGAGCACCTCGCCGGCCAGGTGCGCGGGGATGCGTTCGAGGATGGCGCAGATGGCGGGCACGGCGGTCTCGTCGCCGGCGATGAGCACGCAGCCGGTACCGGTGGGCGGCCGGAACTCCAGGCCGCCGTGCGGCCCCTCGTGGACGCCGTTGGGGCCGAGGAGGGCAGCGACGTCGCCGGGCCGCACCTGATCGGCCCAGCGGGCGGCGGGGCCGCCGTCGGGGTGCATGACGACGTCCACATCGACCTCGCCGGCCTGCGGGCGGACCGTACGGGCGGTGTAGGTGCGCATCACGTTGCGCCTGCCGGAGTCCAGTTCGCGCCAGCGCTGGTACCAGTCGGGGCCCTTGGGCAGGTACGTCATGCCGTGCTCAGCACCGGGGAGGAAGAGCTTCACCCGCTGGTCGAAGCCGTTGTCGGCGAACTCGTGCAGGTCGTCGCCGGTGAAGGTGACGCGCAGGAAGGACGGGCTGAGGCGTTCGAGCCGGTCCACTCGTACGTCGAACATGCGAAAGGGCTCGGTCATCCCCGGAATCCTCCAACGAAGTTATTAGGTGAGCCTAACCTAAACGATCGTGGGGATTTAGGCCAGCCGGGGTTAGTGCATCGGCCCCACTCGGGACGATAACGTCGTGAACGGTGAAAACCGGGCCTCAGTGCCCGCCCCCAGATTGGAGCCCCGAACTTGTCTCCTGTGATCCTCTCCGCGGCCGGTGCCGCGCTGGTGCTCGACGCCTCCGGCCCCGGGCTGCCCCGGGCACGGCACTTCGGCGCGGACCCGGGAGCAGGGCAGGACCTGGCGGTGGTGCTGGCCCCCTCGCCGGGCGCGCCCGCGCCGTCGCTGCTGCCCGCCCAGGCCGAGTCCTGGTACGGCAGGCCGGGGCTGTCCGGCGTCCGGGACGGCGAGCACTGGCCGGTCCGCTGGAGCGTGGAAGGGCTCGACGTCGCGGCGGAGCCGGGCGCGGGCGGCACGGTGACCGTGACGGCCGCCGACGAGCGGGCCGGGCTGCGGCTGGTGTGCGAGCTGGTCATGGAGGGCAGCGGGCTGGTGCGCATGCGGCACGCGGTGACGAACACGGCCGCGTCCCCGTACCGGGTGGAGGGGCTGGTGTGCACGCTGCCGGTGCCGGCCCGCGCCGGCGAGCTGCTCGACTTCACCGGCCGGTGGGCGCTGGAGAAGGTGCCGCAGCGCAGGGAGTTCACCCGCGGGGTGTGGTCGCGGGAGAACCGGCGGGGCCGCACAGGACACGACGGCACCGGGCTGCTGATCGCCGGGACCGGCGGGTTCGGGTTCCGTGGGGGCGAGGTGTGGGCCGTGCACGCCGGCTGGAGCGGCGACCACGTGCACTACGCCGAGCGGCTGCCCGAGGGCGTGTCGCTGCTGGGCGCCGGTGAGCTGCTGGAGCCGGGCGAGGTCGTGCTGGCACAGGACGCGACGTACCGGACGCCGTGGGTGTTCTTCACCTGGTCGGGGAGCGGTCTGGACGATGCGGCGGCGCGGCTGCACGAGCACCTGCGCGCCCGCCCGCTGCCCGTGCGCCCGGTCACGCTGAACAACTGGGAGGCCACCTACTTCGACCACGGCCTCGACCGGCTGCTGGAGCTCGCCGAGCGGGCCGCCGCGGCCGGCATCGAGCGGTTCGTGCTGGACGACGGCTGGTTCCGGCACCGCCGCCACGACCGGGCCGGGCTCGGCGACTGGTACGTGGACGAAGGCGTCTGGCCGGACGGCCTGCACCCGCTCGCCGACCGGGTGCGGAAGCTGGGCATGCAGTTCGGGCTGTGGTTCGAGCCCGAGATGGTCAACCCCGACTCCGACCTGGCCCGCGAGCACCCCGACTGGATCCTCGCCCGGCCGGAGCGGATGCCGCCGCCGCAGCGCAACCAGCAGGTGCTCGACCTGGCCAGGCCGGAGGCGTACGCGTACCTGCTGGAGCGGATCGACGCGCTGGTGCGCGAATACCGGCTCGACTACATCAAGTGGGACCACAACCGCGACATCGCCGAGCCTGTGCACGACGGCGCGCCCGGCGTGCACGCGCAGACCCTCGCCACCTACCGGCTGCTGGACGAGCTGCGCGAGCGTCACCCCGGCCTGGAGATCGAGTCGTGCTCGTCCGGCGGGGCGCGCATCGACTACGGCATCCTGGCGCGCACCGACCGGGTGTGGACGTCCGACTGCAACGACGCGCTCGACCGCCAGCAGATCCAGCGCTGGACCGGGCTGCTGGTGCCGCCGGAGCGGATGGGCAGCCACGTCGGCGCGCCCCGCGACCACAGCACCGGCAGGATGCTGCCGCTGACGTTCCGGGCGGCGACCGCGCTGTTCGGGCACATGGGGGTGGAGTGGGACATCACCTCGGCAAGCGCCGAGGAGCTGGCGGAGCTGACCGCCTGGATCGCGCTGCACAAGCGGCTGCGGCCCGTGCTGCACGCCGGGCGGGTCGTGCGGGCCGACCATCCTGACCCGACGTCGCTGCTGCACGGCGTGGTGCTGCCCGAGCGGGGCGTGTTCGCGTACGTGCAGGCCGGCTCGCGGCTGGAGGTCGGGCCCAGCCCGCTGCGGCTGCCCGGGCTGGACCCCGCCGCCACGTACGAGGTGCGCCTGGCCGGGCCCGTGCCCGCCCGCACCCTGCTGCCCGACTGGGCCGCCGGGCCCGTCCGGCTGTCCGGGGCCGTGCTGGGCGAGCTGGGGCTGCCCGCGCCCGCCATGCCGGCGACGTCCGCGCTCGTCATCGAGGTGGAACGGGTCTGAGATCAGGTGCCGGGGTGGTGCACGCGGTTTAATGCGGTCGCAACGCGGACGCCCGTGATCAGGTAACACGGGTGCCGCAGACTGAGGGTCATGAGTGATGCACCCAAAGTAACGTCTCGCCCCGGCTCCGGACCGCCGCACCTTCCCGAGCGGGCCTGGTGGCGGGAGCTGGTCGAGATCGCCGCGCTGTTCGTCGCGGTCGGTCTGGCGCACCTGCTCGCCACCCTGCTCGGGCATCAGGAGCCTGGGCCCGTCGTGCTCGTCGGGCTGGGCGCGGCGCTGATCGTCGGGGCGGCGGTTCACCGCAGATGGGGATACCGCAGATGGGGACACGGCCACCGGGGAGACGGCCGGCTGGGACACGGCCGCCTGGGACACGGCCGCCTGGGAGACCGCCGCCCGGCCGGGCGTGCGGTGCGGCGCGAGAAGGCAGCGCTTCCTGAGGTCAGCGGGCGGGGCATGACCCTCTGGCGGATCCGGATGCGGGTGGTGGAGCGGCCGGGGCGGCTGGCCACCGTCGCGGGCGCGTTCGGGCGGCTCGGGTGCAACATCCTGGCACTGCACATCGCGCCGACCGGGGGCGGCGCGATCACGCCCGCCGGGTGCGACGCGCTCGACGAGTTCGTCATCGAGGCGCCGCGCGACCTCGCGCCTCAGATGCTCGCCGCGGCGCTGACCGAGGCGGGCGGTCATGACGTGGTGATCGTGCCCGCCCGGGTCACCGACCTCACCGACCCGGGCGTCCAGGCGCTCGTGCTGGCGCAGCGGGTCGGCGACGATCCCGGCAGGCTGCCCGAGGCGCTGGGCGAGCTGCTGCGGGCCTCCGACGTGGAGTGGCGGCGGCCGGGGGACACCATGGTGGACGACGATGCCGATCCCAACACCACCATGGTGGTCTCGGTGAACCCGGACAGGGCGCTGCTGGTGCGGCGGCCCGGGCTGCCGTTCACGCCGACCGAGGCGGCCCGCGCCGCCGCCCTCGCCGCGTCCGCCGCCCACGCCCGCTACCACCCGGGGTGAGCAGCGGTCAGCGGTAGCCCTTGGCGAGCACCTCGGTCGTCTGGCGGGTGATCTGGGCGGCCTGATCGGTGGTGAGGGGGACGCGGGGCGGGCGGCAGGCGCCGCCCTTGCGGCCGGCCAGGTCCATCGACAGCTTGATCGACTGGACGAACTCCGTCTTGGAGTCCCACCGCAGCAGCGGGTGCAGGTCGCGGTAGATCGGCAGGGCCTTGGCGACGTCGCCGGCGACCGCGAGGCGGTAGAGCTCGACGGTGGCGCTGGGGATCATGTTCGGGTAGCCCGCGATCCAGCCGACCGCGCCGGCGATGGCCAGCTCCAGCAGCACGTCGTCGGAGCCGATCAGCAGGTCCAGGCCGGGCGCGCGTTCGGCCAGCTCGTACGCCCTGCGCACGTCCCCGCTGAACTCCTTGACCGCCACGATGAGCCCTTCGTGGTGCAGCTCGGCCAGCAGGTCGGGGGTGAGGTCGACCTTGGTGTCGAGGGGGTTGTTGTAGGCGATGACCGGCAGCCCGGCCTTGGCGACCTCGCGGTAGTGGGCGACGACGGCCCGCCGGTCGGCGCGGTAGGCGTTGGGCGGCAGCAGCAGCACGGAGGAGGCGCCGGCCTCGGCGGCCTGCTCGGCCCAGCGCCGCGACTCGGCGGCCCCGTACGCGGCCACGCCCGGCATGACGTGGAACCCGTCGGGCGCGGCCTCGACGGCGGTGCGGACGACGCGGGCGCGTTCGGCGTCGGTGAGCGTCTGGTACTCGCCGAGCGACCCGTTGGGGCACACCCCGTCGCAGCCGCCGGCGGCGAGGAAGCGGACGTGCTCGGCGTAGGCGTCGTAGTCGACCGACAGGTCGTCGTGGAAGGGCAGCGCGGTGGCGACGTGCACGCCGTGCCACACCGGTGTGGTGGGGGCGGTCATGATGTTCTCTCCTTGGTCCAGTTCTCCAGGCCGCTCGCCGTGATGGGCAGCGCGGCCGACAGGTTCTCGGCGCCGCCGGCGGTCACCAGCAGGTCGTCCTCGATCCGTACGCCGATGCCGCGCAGCTCGGGCGGCACGGTGCGGTCATGGGCGTGGAAGTACAGGCCGGGCTCGACGGTGAGCACCATGCCCGGCGCCATCGTGGCGCCGTGGTAGGCCTCGTGCCGGGACTGGGCGCAGTCGTGCACGTCGAGCCCGAGGTGGTGGCCGATGCCGCAGACGAGGTAGCGGCGGTGGTGCTGGCCGTCGGCGGACAGGGCCTCGTCGACGGAGACGGGCAGCAGGCCCCAGTCGTGCAGGCCGCGCGCGATGACCTCCATGGCGGCGTGGTGGAAGGCGGTGAACGGCCGGCCGGGCGCGACCTCGGCGAGCCCGGCCCGGTGGGCGCGCTCGACGAGGTCGTGGACCTGCCGCTGGGCGGGGGTGAAGGCGCCGGAGGCGGGGATGGTGCGGGTGACGTCGGCGGTGTAGTGGGAGCGGGTCTCGACGCCCATGTCGAGCAGCAGCAGCTCGCCGGGCAGGACGGGGCCGTCGCAGCGCACCCAGTGCAGGGTGGGGGCGTGCGGGCCGCTGCCGACGATGGAGGCGTAGCCGGGGCCGTTGCCGTAGGTGCGGGCGTACCGGTCGAAGGTGCCCTGCAGCCAGCGTTCGCCGCCGGCGCGGATGGCGGCGGGGAGTTCGGCGGCGACGGCGGAGAAGCCTTCGACGGTGCGGTCCACGGCCTCGCGGAGCTGCGCGACCTCCCACCCGTCCTTGATCATGCGGAGTTCGGCGAGCGTCCGTCGCAGCTCGGCGTCGTCGCCGGTGAGCGCGCCCGCCGGGGTGCCCGGATAGTCGGGCAGCGGCAGCACCTCGGCGCCGAGCGCGGCCGCCCATTCGGCGAGCGAGGGGGACGGGCCGACCCACAGCTCGCCGTAGGCGGCGTCGGAGAAGAAGCCGGGCTCGCCGGGGCGGGCGGGCGGCGGCAGGTAGAGGGTGGCGGCGCCGTCGCGGACGACGGCGATCGCGTTCTCGGCGGCGCAGCCGGTCAGCCAGGAGAAGTCGCTGTCGACGCGGAAGTCGTAGGCGGTGTCGTTGGAGCGGGTGGGGGCGTGGCCGGCGGCGACGACGACGGTGCGGCCGGGCAGCGCGGCGGCCAGCCGGTCGCGGTGGGCGGCGGCCGCTTCGGCGGCTCCTGGGACGAGGCCGGGGGTGCGGGCGGGGGAGTCCCAGCCCTGGGCGATGTAGTCGGTGAAGGCGGGGATCTCCGCCAGCCGGGGCAGTCTGCCGTCACTCACCGGTGATTCCTCCTCCTTGGCGGCGTACGAGCTCGGTCAGGCGGGCGAAGACGCGGTCGTCGCCGATGCCGTCGTGCTCGTACTCGTTGGTGACCCAGGTCTGGGTGTTGCCGACGCGGGCGGCGGTCTGCAGTTGCAGGCCCGAGTCGACGTACATGTCGTCGAAGTAGACGGCGGCGGCGACGGGCACGTCGTTGGCGGCCAGCCGGTCGGTGTCGTAGAGGGGCGGCCAGTCGTCGCGGGCGGCGAGCAGCTCGACGGCGCCGCGGAAGGGCCGCAGGACGCGGATCTCCTCGAACATCCAGGGGTACATCATCTCGCCGGTGAACAGCAGCGGCCTGGCGTCCTCGGCGAAGGCGGGGTGGCGCTCGCGTTCGGCCTGGGCGGCCCAGGCGGTGGCGCCGGGGCCCGAGCCGTAGATGCTCTCCTGGAGGGCGGCGAACAGCGGGTTGTCGGCGTAGGAGGAGCGGGCGAGCACCTGGTGCAGGAAGGTGTCGGGCAGCCCGTCGGACTCGTCGAGCAGCCAGTGCATGCGTTCGTAGCCGGGTTTCATGCCGAAGTCGATGCCGAGCGACTGCAGGCGCCGCACGGTGAGGACGTCGCCGTCGGGCAGCCGTACGTCGCCTTCTGCGAGCCGGTCGGCCAGGCGCGCGGTGGTCTCGGCGTGGTGGGGGTAGCGGCGGTAGAACTCGGCGTTCTTGGCGGCCACGCGGGGATAGGTGCGGCGGTAGACCTCGGCGGCGTCGGGGTCGGTTGAGGGCAGGCCGCCTGCGACGTAGCAGGCGGTCAGGCCGTGCGGGGCGCGTGAGAGGTAGGTGAGGGTGAGGAAGCCGCCGTAGCTCTGGCCGAGGGTGGACCAGCGGCGCCCGCCGAAGACGGTGGTGCGCAGGTGTTCGGCGTCGGCCACGATGGAGTCGGCGCGGAAGTGCGCGAGGTGGGCGGCGCCCTGCTCGGCGGTGAGCGTGCTCATGGTCCGGCCGTCGATGCGGGAGCTGCGGCCGGTGCCGCGCTGGTCGAGCAGGACGACCCGGTACGTCTGCAGCGCCTGGCCGAGCCAGCCCGACGTGCCGACCGGGCGGGGTCCCTTGCCGCCGGGGCCGCCCTGCAGGAACAGCAGGCAGGGCAGGTCGTCGCGGTCGCGGGCCGGGTCCACAAGCTCGCGGGCGAACACCTCGATCGTGGGCCCGCCGGGGTCGGACCAGTCGAGCGGCACCCGTTCGACGTGGTCGCGCACCCGCATGCCGGGGATGACGTAGGTGGCGGTGATCATGTGTGTTCCCTCCTGCGGCGGTCCCATTCGGGGTTGATGCGGGGGATGGCGGCCAGCAGCGTGCGGGTGTACTCGTCCTGGGGGTCGCCGAACACCTGCCGGGTGTCGCCGAGCTCGACGATGCGTCCCTTGCTCATGACCGCGACGCGCTGGGCGATCTGGCGGACCACGGCCAGGTCGTGGGCGATGAAGACGTAGCTGAAGCCGCTCTCGCGCTGCAGCCGCAGCAGCAGCTCGATGATCTGGGCCTGCACCGACACGTCGAGCGCGGAGACGGCCTCGTCGCAGATCACCAGCTTGGGGCCGACGGCCAGGGCGCGGGCGATGCCGATGCGCTGGGCCTGCCCGCCGGAGAACTGCGCGGGGTAGCGCAGCGAGTGGTCGGGGTTGAGGCCGACGCGTTCCATCAGCTCCTTGGCGTGCGCCCGCCGGCCGCCCTTGGGGGTGCGGCCCTGGTAGAGCAGCGGCGCGTTGAGTATGCGTTCGACGGTGTGGCGGGGGTTGAGCGAGGAGAACGGGTCCTGGAAGACGACCTGGACGTTGCCGCGGAAGCGGGCCAGGGCCTCGCCCTTGGCGTGGGTGACGTCCTCGCCGTCGAACTCCAGGGCGCCTTCCGTCGGGTCCATGAGTTTGGCGATCATGCGGGCGGTGGTGGACTTGCCGCTGCCGGACTCGCCGACGACGGCCAGCGTCTCGCCCAGGCGTACCTCGAAGCTGACCCGGTCCACGGCAGTGAACTCGGCTTTCGCGCCGAGCGGGCCGCGGGTGACGAACCTCTTGGTGAGGTCCGTGGCGCGCAGCAGCGTCATGTGACCACCTCGTCGTCGATGCGCGGGATGCTTTCCAGCAGCATGCGGGTGTAGGCGTGGCGGGGTTCGGCGAAGACCTGCTCGGCGGTGCCGTACTCGACCTGTTCGCCGCGGCGCATCACCAGGACGCGGGTCGCGATCGAGCTGATCACGGCCAGGTCGTGGGTGATGAACATCATGCCGGTGCCGCTCTGCTCGCGCAGGTCGGCCAGCAGGCGCAGGATCTGGGCCTGCACGGTGACGTCGAGCGCGGTGGTGGGCTCGTCGGCGATGAGCAGCTTGGGCCGGCACACCAGCGCCATCGCGATCATGATGCGCTGGCGCTGCCCGCCGGAGAACTGGTGCGGGTAGTGGCCGGCGCGCTTGTCCGGGTCGGGCAGGCCGACCTGGGCGAGCGCGTCGATGGCGACCTGGCGGGCGGCCTTCCTTGAGCGGTCGCGGTGGGCGCGGTACATCTCCTCGATCTGCAGCCCGACCGTGTAGTACGGGTTCAGCGACGACAGCGGATCCTGGAAGATCATCGACATCTGGTCGCCGCGGATCCTGCGCAGCTCCCGTTCGGGACGGCCGAGCAGCTCGGCGCCGTCGAGCCTGATGCTGCCGCTGGTCCGGGCGCCCTTGGGCAGCAGGCCCATGACGGCCAGGCTGGTCATCGACTTGCCGGAGCCCGACTCGCCGACGATGCCGACGGTCTCGTCCCTGCCGACGGTGAAGGAGACGTTCCTGACCACGTCCACGGGGCCGCGCGTGGTGGGGAACGTGACGGTGAGGTCTTCCACCTCCAGCAGCTCGCTCATGGCGACGTGATCCTCACTCTCGGGTCGAGCCGGGTGTAGACGAGGTCCACCACGACGTTGCCGACCACCACGAAGAACGCGGCCAGCAGCGTGACCGCCATGATGACGGGCTGGTCGTTCTTGGCGATGGAGTCGGCGGCCATCTTGCCGACGCCGTTCAGCCCGAACACGGTCTCGGTGATGAGGGCGCCGCCGAGCAGGCCGGCGAAGTCCATGCCGAAGATCGTGGCGATCGGGGTGAGCGCGGGGCGCAGCGCGTGCCTGCGCAGGGTGAGCGCCGGCGACAGGCCCTTGGATCTGGCGGTGCGCATGAAGTTCTCGGCGAGGGTGTCGATGACGTTGGCGCGGGTGAGGCGGGCGTACAGGCAGGCGTAGCCGGTGGCCAGCACGATCCACGGCATCAGGTACGACTGGAACCACACCACCGGGTCGTCGGAGAACGCCACGGCCTGCGGGAACGGCAGCACCTGGAGCTGGACGACGAGCACGTACTGCAGGGCGAGCGCCAGCACGTAGTTGGGGATGCTGGAGCCGCCGAGCGCCAGGCCCATCGCGGTGCGATCCAGCCAGGTGCCCTCCTTGACGGCGCTGAGCAGGCCGGCGGCGATGCCGACGAGCAGCCACAGCACGGCGGCGCCGACGGCGACGGTGGCGCTGACGGGCAGCCGTTCGATCACCATGTCCATGACGGACTGGTTGGTCTGGAAGCTGTAGCCGAGGCAGGGCGCGGCGCAGTGCACGAGGTTGGCGCCCTCGCCGTAGTCACGGCCGGCGAAGATGCCGCCGACGAAGCCGAGGAACTGGGCGAGGAACGGCCGGTCGAGGCCGAGCACGCCGCGGATCTGGTCGATGCGTTCCGGGGTGCAGGTCTTGCCGCAGATCATCACGGCCGGGTCGGGCTGCAGGGTGAAGAACAGCACGAACGTGAACAGGCACACCAGGAACAGGATGACCACGACGCCGGCCAGGCGGCCGGCCACGTAGCGGGCCATCATGAGGCCTCCCCCGCGTCGAAGGCGGCCCTGACGCGGTCGCCCAGCACGGTCAGTGACAGGACGGTGAGGAACAGGAACGCGCCGGGGATGACGAAGTACATGGGGTCGACGGCGTACCAGCCGACCGAACTGGCGATCATCTGGCCCCATGACGGGGTGGGCGGGGTGACGCCGACGCCGAGGAACGACAGGCCGGCCTCGGTGCCGACGTAGCCGGGCACCGCCAGGGTGGTCATGACGATGAGGGAGCTGCGCAGGTTGGGCAGGATCTCCTTGAACACCAGCGCCCCCGTGGAGGCGCCGGAGGCGCGCGCGGCCTCCACGAACTCCCGGTTGACCAGCGTCATCGTCTGCCCGCGCACCACCCTCGCCAGGTACGGCCAGCCGAACACGCTGATCACCACGACGAGCAGCACCGGCCGGTTGCCCTGGGGCAGCGCCGACAGGATGGCGATCATGAAGATGAGCGCGGGGAAGGCCATCAGGAAGTCCATGATCCGGCAGATCACCTGGTCGGCCCAGCCCTGGTAGAACCCGGCCAGCATGCCGAGCACGACGCCGAGCAGCGTGGTGAGGGCGGTGGCGGAGATCGCGATGATGAGGGAGACGCGGGCGCCGTAGGCGATGCGGGCGAGGATGTCGCGGCCGTTCTGGGGTTCGACGCCGAGCAGGTGCTCGGAGCTGATGCCGCCGAGCGAGCCGTACGGGACGCCGCCCAGGTCGGTGTTGACCGCGGCCGTGTCGAAGTCGTTGGGGCCGTGCCCGGTGATCGCGCTGATCAGCGGCGCGCCGATCGCCATGAGGACGATCAGCGCGAGGTAGGCGCCGCTGAGCACGGCGCCCCGATCACGCAGCAGCACGCGCAGGACGCGCCGGCCCGAGGTGGCGGGCGTGCCGCCCGCCACCTGCTCTGGATGCGCTGCGACCGTCATCTACTTCGTCGGCTTCGCCAGCCCGACGGAGACCAGGTCGATGCCGCCGGAGTAGGAGTTGGACTGGTAGGCGCCGGCGATGTTGGCGCCGTTGACCAGGATGAGCTTCTCGTAGGCCAGCGGCACGACGGGGGCCAGCTCCATGATCTGCTTGTCCAGCTCGCCGTAGGCGGCGTTGGCCTGCTCGACGTCGGGCATCTCGGCGATCTCGTCGATCTTGGCGTTGATGGCCTTGTCGTTGATCTGGGCGAGGTTGGAGTTGCCCTTGGAGGTGATGTTGCGGCCGTCGAACAGCGGCGGCAGGAACGTCGCGCCGGACGCCCAGTCGGGGCACCAGCCGGTCACGGCCATGTCGTTCTGCTTGGCGGGGGTGCCGATGACCTCGTAGTAGGTCGACGTGTCGATGTTGTTGATCTTGACGTCGATGCCGATCTGCTTGAGCGCCTCCTGCACGGCGACCGAGACGGCGGCCATCTTCGGCTGCGCCCTGGTGTCGAGGATCAGCGAGAAGCCGCCCGACAGGCCGGCGTCGGCCAGCAGTTGCTTGGCCTTGGCGACGTCGTAGGGGTAGGGGTCGTAGTCGACGCGGCCGGCGACGGTGGGCGGCTGGATCGAGGTGCCCTTCTCGGCCAGCGTGGAGCCGCCCATCGCGGCGACGATGGTGTCCTTGTCGATGGCGTGGTTGATGGCCTGCCGGACGCGGACGTCCTTGAGGTACTTCTTGGTGGTGTTGAGCCCCATGTAGGTGGTGCAGCCGTTGAGGCCGGACAGCGTGCGGGCCTTGATCTGCGGGGTCTGCACGCGCGCGACCGTGGCGGCCTGGATGCTCTGGCCGATGGCGTCGGCGTCGGTGCCCTGGCCGGCGAGCATGCGCTCGTCGATGGTGGCCGGGTCGAGGCCGAACGTCCACTCGAACGCGTCGGGCTTGGCCGCGCGCACGGTGTCGGTCTCGGGCTTCCACTGCGGGTTGCGTTCCAGCTTGAGCGAGGCGTTGCGCTGGTAGGAGGCCACCTTGTACGGGCCGCTCGCGATCGGCTTGCTGTCGAAGGCGGCGCCCGCGCCGGTGCCCTTGGGGAAGGGGGTGAAGTTGGGCAGCGCCAGCGCGCTCGGGAAGTCGGCGTACGGCTTCTTCAGGTGGATGACGACGGTCTTGGGGTCGGGCGTCTCGATGGTGTCGAGGTCGCCGGACAGGTAGGGGCCCTTGTAGTCCTTGGGGGCGTCGAGCAGCAGCCTGCCGTAGGGGGAGCCGATGCCGGCCTCGGGGTCGAAGGCGCGCGAGAAGCCGAACTTGACGGCCTCGCTGGTGATGGGGGTGCCGTCCTCGAAGAAGATGTTGTCCTTGAGGGTGAAGGTCCAGGTCTTCGCGTCGTTGGACGGGGTGCCCGTGTCGGTGGCGAGGTCGGGGACGATCTTCGTGCCCTCGGCGCCCGGCCCGGCGCCGAACGTGGTCAGGCCCCGGTAGATGAGCCGGTAGAAGTTGTTGACGCCGCCGTCGAAGCCGCGTGCCGGGTCCAGGTGGGAGAAGTCCGCGTTGGCCAGGACGTGCACGGTGCCGCCTGTGGCGGGGGTGGCCGCCTGGCCGGTGGCGCCGGTGCCGCCGCCGGGGCCCGGGGCGGCCCCGCCGCCGCATGCCGACAGTGCCAGCACGGCGGTCATCGTGACGCTGGTGAGCGCCGCCGATCTCCTCATGTCGCCTTCTTTCCGTTGGTCGTGTCGGGGGTCCTGACCCAGACCCGCATGGCCGCGGGGCCGCGGTTGCCCCACAGGAAGTAGGGGACGAAGGTCGCGGGGACCTTCGTGCCGGGCGGCGCCGTCCCGGGGGACGGCAGTTCGGGGTAGAGCTCGGCCGGAGGCGGGGGAGCGTGGTGCGCTGCCACGTCCAGCACGATCGCGCCGGGCGCGAGGCCGTCCTGCCTGGTCGATGCCGCCGCGGCGTCGCTGACGCCGACGAGCAGGTCGTCCACGCCGGCCTGGGGGCTGTCGTGCTGCTCGACGCAGTAGACGAGGGGGCCGCGAGCCAGGCTGAGCGCGCCTCTGGTGGCGTCGAGGTAGGGGTGCGAGCCGTGCGCCCTGACCGGCATGGGCAGAGTGAGGCGGACCTCGTCGCCGGCCGCCCAGGTGCGCTCGACGGTGAGCCAGCCGCCGGCCGGTTCTGCGGGGACGCCCGCGCCGTTGACGGTGAGCCTCGCGCCGCGCGCCCAGCCGGGCACGCGCAGCACCAGCCCGTACGCGCCTTGCGGAGCCCGCTCGACGGTGAGCCGCACGTCGCCGTCCCACGGGTAGCCGGTCTCCATCGCCAGCGCCAGCTCCGCCGTCTCGATCCGGGCGGTGGCGTACTGGGCGACGAGGACGGCGCCGTCCCGCTCGGCGGCGACGTAGTCGGCGAGCTGGGCCATCCAGCGCACGATGTTCGGCGGGCAGCACGGGCAGCCGAACCAGGCGCGGCGCAGCGGCTCGCCGCCCGCCTCGGCGCCGCTGCGCTGCTCGTGGTCGGGGCGGCGCTGCAGCGGGTTGTCGTAGAAGAACGCGCGGCCGTCGGCGGACAGGCCGACCGCGTAGGCGTTGTAGAGCACCCGCTCGAACACGTCGAGGTAGGAGGCGGCGCCGGTGGCCAGGAACATCCGCCACGCCCACTGCATGAGGGCGATGGCGGCGCAGGTCTCGCTGTAGGCGCGCTCGGAGGGCAGCTCGTAGCGGTCGCCGATGGCCTCGTCGGAGTGGCGGCTGCCGAGCCCGCCGGTGATGTAGAGCTTGGTGGCGACCATGTCGTCCCACAGCCGCTCCAGCGCCTCGGCCAGCGTGGCGTCGCCGGTCTCCAGCAGCACGTCGGCGGCGCCGGCCGCCAGGTACGCCATCCGCACCGCGTGACCGGTCACCGAGGGCAGCTCGCGGAAGGGCACGTGGTCCTGGAAGTAGTCGCCGGGGAAGATGCTGTGCTTGAGCTGCCCGGAGCCGCGCCGGTCGACGAACGCGGCGGCCAGGTCGAGGTAGGACCGCTCGCCGGTCTCCCTGAACAGCTCGACCAGCGCCATCTCCACCTCGGGATGCCCGCACACGCCGCTGCCGGCGAACCGCTCGGTCACCAGGTCGGCGAAGCGGCGGGCGATGCGCAGCAGCCGGTCGTCGCCCATGCGGCGGTGCGCGGCGACGGCGGCCTGGATGAGGTGGCCGAGGTTGTACAGCTCGTGGCCCCAGGCCAGGTCCTCCCACGGTTTCTTGGCGGCGGCCGGGTCCTGGAAGAAGGAGTTGAGGTAGCCGTCGTCGGCCTGGACCCGTTCGAGGAGGGTGACGACCTCCTCGTAGAAGTCGCGCACTCCTTCTTCCGCGGTGCCGTCGCCGAGCTCGTAGGCGAGCCCCTCCAGGGTCTTGTAGAGGTCGGTGTCCAGGAAGGGGTAGCGGCCGCGGTACGGCGGAGGGTCCTGCTCCAGCAGCCGGCTCAGGTTGGCGACGTTGCCGGCCGCGCGCAGCTGCTCGATGGTGTGCGGGATCGTGGCCGTGCTGTTGCGGCGCTGCCAGTGGCGCAGCAGACCCCCCGTGATGCGCACCCCGGACAGCGGACGCACGGCCCCCGAGGCTGCCTCCTTACGTAGGCGCACCGCGCCGGCCGGTGGCGTGACCTGCTTAGACGTCATGAACCATCCCAGTAATGTGTGGCATTGCACTGCACCTTAGAAGTCGGGAAGGGCACTTGCCAAGGGTTACGGCCCGACTGAAACGAACGTGATCCGAGCGAAATGTCCGGTGAACATCGGCCAGATCGAGCTCAGCAGCGCCATCCTGGCCGCCAAGGGCGTTGTGCACCCCGCGTGGGTGGCGGCCGGCACCACCGCGGTCATCTACTACCTCGGGCTGGTGGCCGAGAAGTGGCTCAAGGGCTTCTCCTGGGCCGGGCTCGCCGCGGCCCTGGTGTTCGGCGTGGCCACCACGCTCTATCTGCGCCGCCGCGCCGCCTCAGCGTTCGATGAGGGTGACCTCTAGGGAGTAGTGGGAGGCCCGGTAGACGTGCGAGCCGTGCTCGACCGCCCGGCCCTGGTCGTCGTAGGTGGTGCGGACCATCGTCAGCAGCGGCGCGCCCCTGCGCTCCTCCAGCAGCCGCGCCTCGGCCTGCCCCGCGGCCCGCGCGCCGATGCGCTGGTTGGCCACCCGCATCCGCACGCCCGCGCCGCGCAGCAGCTCGTACAGGCCGCGGCTCTCCAGGTCGGCCGCGCTGAGCTGGGCCAGGCCCAGCGGCAGCCAGTTGTGCAGCACCGCCAGCGGCTCGCCGGCCGCGAAGCGCAGCCGCTCGAGGTAGAGGATCTGTGAGCCCGGCTCGACGCCCAGGATGGCGGCGATGTCCTCCTCCACCGGGCGCGGCTCCAGCGCCAGCACCCGCGTGGCCGGCTCCTGGCCCGCCCTGCGCAGGTCGTCGTAGAGGCTGGTCAGCTCGACCGAGCGCTTGACCTGGCCGTGCACCACCTGCGTGCCGACGCCGCGCTTGCGCACCAGCAGGCCCTTGTCCACCAGATATTGGATGGCCTGGCGGATCGTCGGCCGCGACAGGCCGAGCTTGTCGGCCAGCAGGATCTCGTTGTCCAGCCGCGAGCCCGGCGCGAGGTCGCCTCGCCGGATCGCCTCGGCGATCTGCTCGGCCACCTGGAAGTAGAGCGGCACGGGGCTTGACCGGTCGAGGTCGATGGCCAGATTGGCGGTCATGCTGATCAGCTTAACGCAGGTCAGAATGTCCTGACAAATGGGTCAAGCTGGCGTCGTAGCCGGTTCAGGCCGTCAGCAGCGGCGCCAGCTCCGTCAGCGAGGTGATGCGCGGGAACCCCTCGGGGCCGGGCTCCGCGCCCGTACGATCCAGCCAGACCGAGTGCATGCCCGCCGCCGCCGGGGCCGTCACGTCGTTGACCACGTCGTCGCCCACCAGCAGCACCTCGTGCGTGGCCAGCCCCAGCGCCGCCGCGGCCCGCTCGTACGCCTCGGGCGCCGGCTTGAAACAGCCGTCCAGCACCTCGCCCGTCAGCACCGGCCCCACCCGGCCCGCCAGCCCGATCGCGCGCACCTTCGCCTCCTGCATGGGCTGCGTCCCGTTGGTCAGCACCCCCAGCGCGAACCCGGCCAGCCCCGCCACCGCCTCCGCCGCGTCGGGGAAGGCCGCCCAGGCACCGCGGTAACGGGCCGCGAAGTCCGCATAGGCGGCGCCGAGGTCGGCGGGGGCGGGTACGTCGAGCTCGGCGCAGAGCGCCTGGAGCCGCAGGTGCCGCTGCTCCTGCACCGTGCAGCGGCCCGCGTGCCACATCGCGAGGTACGGCACCTCCAGCGCCGCCCACAACGCCGCCACCTCAGTCAGCCGCGGATGCCCGGGAAAGTGCTCCGCCACCCAGGCGGTGATGCCCGCGTCCGCCGCGCGGCGATGATCCATCAGCGTCCCGTCGAGGTCGAACAGCACGCCCTTGACGTCCAGCGGGCTCACGAGGCGGCGCCCGCCACGATCCTGGCCGCCGTCTCGCGCGGTGGATAGCCCAGCGTCAGGCCCCGCACCGACAGCGCCGCCTGCGCGAACAGCGTCTCGGCCGGCTCGCTCAGCACGTACGACAGCGCGGGCGAGACCGTGCGATGCGCCTCCAGCGCCTCCGCCTCCCGGTCGGCCAGCGGCTTCGGCAGCGCCTCCCGGTAGTCCGCGATCAGCGCGTCGAGGTCGAACAGCTGCCCGTAACGCTCCGACGTGCCCGCCACCACCCGCACCAGGTCGTCCTCCGCCCGCGCCTGGTAGACCAGGTTCGTGCCGCCGCTCTTGGCGAACCAGCGCATCGCCTCGTCCACCGGCAGCGTGAACGCGCCGTACGGCTTGCGGCCGTACAGCAGGGCCTCGGCGATCCACCGGTCGCACCACAGCTCGTCGCGGTACGGCGCCGGCGCCGCGGGATCGACGGCCAGGCCCTGCGCCAGCACCGGGTTCCAGGCCGATACCATCGGGCTGCTGAAGCGCGGCATCCGCGGGCCGCGCCAGTGGCTCAGCGGATAGCCGTACCACACGGTCACGACCTCCATCTGGCGCTTGGGCAGCTGGCGCTCGTAGGTGCCGTTCATGATCTGGCCGCCGTCGGGGTGACGCCACGGGCCAGGCGGTACGTCCGTCTCTGTGGGGACCGGGGGAGTCCGGTAGTCGGGATGGAGTATCCACGCGTCCGCCACAGTCACTGCCTTTCGGATCGGCGTATGCATAACGTGTCAGGCCACTAGAGTGGCCATCGTGCATCAACCGTCACACTGTTGCAACAGACCTGGTGTAAACGCTGATGTTTGTCATCGGCGGCTGTGACAGACGTATGCAGTTGAGCGTTGTCGCGGCCCGGCTCTCCTCGTTGCGCGCCGGTGCCGGGCTGTCGATGAAGTCCGCCGCCGACGCGGCCGGGCTCAACACCTCCACCATCTTCCGCATCGAGCACGGGCTCGTCGCGCCCCGCGAGGCCACCGTGCGCACGCTGCTGCAGCTGTACGGCGAGGGCGAGCACGTCGCGCGCGTGCTGTCGCTGCTGCGCGAGGAGCGGGTGCCCGGCTGGTACGACGCCCCCGGCGTGCCCCTGGCGCTGTCGGCG
Organism: Nonomuraea sp. NPDC004580; assembly: GCF_040609855.1. Classification (NCBI taxonomy): domain Bacteria; kingdom Bacillati; phylum Actinomycetota; class Actinomycetes; order Streptosporangiales; family Streptosporangiaceae; genus Nonomuraea; species Nonomuraea sp. NPDC004580. The sequence continues at coordinate 45,440 of NZ_JBEXLH010000059.1, forward strand.
TTCCTGGAGCTGGAGGACCGGGCGCAGATCATCTACACCTACTGCCCCCACCAGATCCCGCCGCTGCTGCAGACCCCCGCCTACGCGCTGTCGGCCGCCCTGGCCGGGCTGCTGCCGGGCGCCGCCTACGAGCGGGCCGCCGCCATGGCCTCGCTGATCACCGTCCGGCAGCAGGTGCTCGACCGGCAGGAGGGGCCGCGCCTCTGGGCCGTGCTCGACCGTACGGCGCTGCTCGACCCGCCGCTCAGCCGGGCCGAGGACCGGCTCGCCCAGCTCGACGCCCTCACCGCCGCCACTAAGCAGCAGCACATCGCGCTGCAGGTCGCCCGGCCCGTCGCCGAGAGCGGCTACCTCTACCAGGGGCCGCCGTTCACCCTGCTCCGCTTCGCCGACCCCGCCAGCCCCGACACGCTGGTGCTCCACCTGCTGCACGCGCCGGTCGTCATCGAGGACCGGCGGCGCGTCGAGGAGCACCAGCAGGCCTTCGCCCGCCTCTCCCTGTCGGCGTTGCCGGTCGACTCCACCGCCGACGTCCTCGACGAGATCAGAAACTCCACGACCTGACCGCCACCACCCGCCGCCGGCGTGCGGTCGAGGGCGGGGTTGCGGAGGTCCTCAGGAGGTCCTCAGGAGGTCCTCCGGAGGTGCAGGGGACAGGCCGTGGCGGCCGTTCACTGGTGGCGGCGGTAGGTGCCGGCGTGCTGGACGTGGTCGATCATGATGCGTTCCGCCGTCTCGCCGTCGCCGGCCTCCAGGGCGGCCAGGATGCCTTCGTGGGCCTCCAGCTGGGCCCTGACCTGGGTCTCGTCCAGCCATAGCGACGCCTCGGCGGGGACGGGGAAGCTGTTGCGGACCGATCTCGCGTGGCCGCCCAGGAAGGCGGGACCGCCGATGTCGACGATGCGCAGGTGGAAGGTCCTGCTCTGCTCGCCGAGCCGGTCGTTGCGGCCGTCGGCGGCGTCGCGCGCCATCGCGGCGTGCAGCTCCCTCAGCCCGGCCAGCTCCTCGGGGGTGATCCTGGACGCCGCCAGCCGCGCGCCCAGCCCCTCGACGACGGCGCGCAGCCCGTAGTACTCGGCCAGCGCCTCGTCGCCCAGGTCGATCACGGTCGCGCCGTGGTGCGCCTCGTAGCTGATCAGCCGGTCCTTCTCCAGCCGGCGCAGCGCCTCGCGCACCGGCGTGACCGACACCCCCAGCCGCTTGGCCACCTCCCCGGCCCTGACCGCGGTCCCTCCGGGGATCCGCGCCGACCGGATCTCCTCTAGAAGCACGGCGTAGACGTAGTCGGCCTTGCTCATGGGCGGCCGCGGCTCGGTGGCTGACATGTCCCCAAGTGTCTCGCAAAATGGTCACATAGTTGACCTATGACATATTTCTTATAAGTTACATACCCATGACGAGCCTCGACGACCTGCGGGTCATCGACGCGGCGACCCTGTTCGCCGGTCCCTCCGCCGCCATGATGCTGGGCGACTTCGGCGCCGACGTGATCAAGATCGAGCACCCGAGGCGGGGCGACCCCTCGCGCGGGCACGGCGCCTCGGTCGACGGGGTGGGCCTGTGGTGGAAGACCCTCTCGCGCAACAAGCGCACCGCCGCCGTCGATCTGTCGCGCCCCGAGGGGCAGGAGATCCTGCGCCGCCTCGCCGAACGTTCCGACGTGCTGATCGAGAACTTCCGTCCCGGCACCCTGGAACGCTGGAACCTCTCGCCCGATGACCTGCTGGAGCTCAACCCCCGGCTCATCGTCGCCAGGATGACCGGGTTCGGGCAGTTCGGGCCGATGTCGGGACGCCCGGGCTTCGGCACCCTCGCCGAGGCCATGAGCGGCTTCGCCGCCATGACGGGGCAGCCCGACGGGCCGCCCACCCTGCCGCCGCTCGCCCTCGCCGACGGCATCGCCGGCCTCGCCATGTCGTACGCGATCATGGTCGCCCTGCACGCCCGCGAGCGCACCGGGCGCGGCCAGGTCATCGACATGGCCATCATCGAGCCGATCCTGGGCCTGCTCGGGCCGCAGATGAGCGCGTACAGGGCGCTCGGGGTCGTGCCGCAGCGCACCGGCAACCGCTCCAGCAGCAACGCCCCCCGCAACACCTACCGCACCCGCGACGGACGCTGGCTCGCCATCTCCACCAGCGCCCAGCCCATCGCCGAGCGCGTCGTCACCCTCGTCGGCCGGCCCGACCTGGTCGAGCAGCCGTGGTTCGCCACCGGGCACGGCCGGGTGCAGCACGTGGACGAGCTGGACGAGGCCGTCGCCTCCTGGATCGCCGAACGCGACGCCGACGAGGTCATCGCCGCCTTCGAGCGGGCGCAGGCCGCCGTCGCGCCCATCTACGACGTCACCGACCTCGCCGAGGACCCCCAGTACGCCGCGCTCGGCACGTTCGTCGAGGTGCCCGACGAGGAGCTGGGCTCGCTCACCATGCAGAACGTGCTGTTCCGCCTGTCGGACACCCCCGGCGGGATCCGCTGGCCGGGCCGCCCGCTCGGCCGCGACACCGACGAGGTGCTCGGCGAGATCGACTACCCCGAAGACCGCATCGCGCGGCTGCGCGAGGAAGGGGTGATCGCGTGAGCGCCTCCGAGCGCCCGCCGGTGACCTGGCTGTACGTGCCGGGCGACCGGCCCGAGCGGTTCGCCAAGGCCGTCGCGTCCGGCGCGGACGTCGTCATCATCGACCTCGAGGACGCGGTGGCCCCCGCCCGCAAGGACGAGGCCAGGGCCAACGCCGTCGCCTACCTGAGCGCCCGCCCCGACGGCGGCGTGCTGCACGTGCGGGTCAACGACCCCGCGACCGGGCGTGGCCGCGACGACCTGGCCGCCGTCGCCGGCCTGGCCGACGCCGTACGGCTGCCCAAGGTCGAGTCGGCCGCCGTGCTCGACGCGCTGACGGGCGCGCCCGCGTACGCGCTGCTGGAGTCGGCGGCCGGCATCGTCAACGCCCGCGAGATCGCCGCGCACCCGCACGTGGCCGGAGTGGCGCTCGGCGAGCAGGACCTCGCCGCCGAGCTGGGCATCACCGACCAGCAGGCCATGAACCACCTGCGCCTGCAGGTCGTCCTCGCCGCCGCCGCGGCCGGGCTGCCCCCGGTGCCCATGTCCGTCTACCCCGACGTCAAGGACGAGGACGGCCTGCTCGCCTCCTGCCGGGCCGGCCGCGCGATCGGTCTGTTCGGCCGGACCGCCATCCACCCCCGCCAGATCCCCGCCATCAGGCGCGCCTTCCGTCCTGGCGAGGAGGAGACGGCCAGGGCCGCCGAGATCGTCGCCGCCGCCGAGCAGGCGGAACGGGACGGCGTCGGCGCGGTCGCCCTCCCCGACGGCCGCTTCGTGGACGCCCCCATCGTCACCAGAGCCCGCCGCATCCTCGCACTCGCCCGCCACCTGGCCGACCCGCCCCCGGCCACCTCACCGCCGGCCACCTCACCGCCGACCACCTGACCGCCGGCGAAGCCGGACACCCCCAGCCCCACCCCCATTGGAGGACTTTCGCCGTGGGAATCGCCGTATGGGCGCTCGTCGCCTACATCGTCATCATCGTCGTCTGGAACGGCGTGCTGAAACGCAACATCGGTGAGGCGATGCTCATCGGGTTCGCCGGCGTGTGCCTCTTCGGCGGCGCCCGCTTCTTCGAGCTGGCCTGGGCGGGCATCGCCGACGCCATGGCCGAGGAGGTCGTCTTCGCCGCCCTGGCCTTCGTCTTCATGGGGTACCTGCTGACCAGGCTCGGCCTCATCCAGGAGCAGGTCACGGTGCTCAACTCGGTGTTCGGCCGGCTGCGCGGCGGCGCGGGCTACGTCTCGACGTCGGCCGCCGCGCTGCTGGGCGGCCCATCGGGGTCCGGCTCGGGCATCTCGGCCTCGGTCGGCTCGGTCACCATCCCCTGGATGATCCGCTCGAACTGGCGGCCCGATCTGGCCGCCTCGCTCGTCGCAGGCAACGCGGGGCTCGGCATCTCCATCCCGCCGAGCTCGTCGATGTTCCTGCTGCTCGGCTCGGCCGCCGTGGCGCCGGTGCTGACCGCCGACCAGCTGTTCGTGCCCGCCCTGGTGGGCGGCCTGTGGACGGTCGCGCACCGGTTCGTGGTGGTCTTCCTGTGGGTGCGCAGGCACCGCATCGCCGCTACCGACGCCGCCGACATCGTGCCGCTGCGTGCCGCCCTGCGTGCGGGATGGACCTCGCTGCTGGTCTACGCCGGCATCGCCATCCCCGTGCTGATGACGCTCGAGTTCGGCAAGGCGCTCATGGAGTCGCAGGTCGGCGAGGCGGCCGGCGACATCAGCATCGTCGTGTGGATCCCGGTGCTGACCGTGCTGGCCACGTTCGCCGTCGCCTGGCGGCGGCTGCCGCGCACCGCCCGCGCCTGGAACGACCTGCTCGGCGAGATGGCGCCGCGCTACGCCGTCATCGGCGCCACCCTGTTCTTCGCCTTCGCCGCCGCCGCCAGCCTCGGCGAGCTGGGCCTGGTCGAGCAGCTCACCACGATCATGCAGAGCGTGGAGGCGCCCGCCGTCGTCATCGCCACCATCGTCGGCCTGCTGCTCGTCGTCATCGCCGCGCCGCTGACCGGCACCGCCACCATCGCCGCCGTCGGCGGGGTCGCCTTCAGCGCGCTCACCGCGGCAGGAGTCTCGCCCGCCGCCGCGGCCACCGCCATCCTCATCTTCGCCTCGACCGAGGGCGCGTCCCCGCCGGGAGCGGCCCCCATCTACATCGCCAGCGGCATCGCCCAGGTGGACCCGGCCAGGACGTTCGGCCGGCTCATCCTGTGGTTCGTCATCCCGACCCTGGTCATCGGCGTGCTGGTCGCGACCGGCGTGCTGCCGATCTGAGAGGAGCCCTCCGTCATGAGACGTCTCACCATGGTCCTGTTCAAGATCGGCCTCGTGCTGTTCATCGCGCTCGGCGTCGTCCTCGTGCTCGCCCAGGCCGCCGGCCTGATCGCGGGCAGCCCCGGGCTGGTGTCGGGGGCCGTCGCGGCGCTCGGCCTGCCCATGACCGTCGCGGCCGGGGTGACCGGCCTGCTCGGGTTCGTCATGTCGTACGTCTACCACTGGGAGACCGGCGAGGACTGACCGCCACCCGCATGGACGGCGCTGACCTGGGTAGACGTGCCGCCGAGCAAGCGGGGGGAAAGCATGAGGACGCAGCAGACGAGGTCTCGCGGCAAGGACAGGGCCGTCACGCTCGCGCGGACGGCCGTCGCGCCCAAACCGGGGGTGAAGACCCGGGTCAGGAAGGTCATGACCAGGCCCAAGACCGTCCTGATCGGCTCGGCGCTGCTGGCCGCGTTCCTGGCCGGCCGGGCCTCACGCCGCCGCAGGCCGGGTCATCTCATCCCGATGTCCGGCGGCGCCGCCCCGGTATGAGGCACGACGCCAGCCACGCCAGCGTGCCGGCCGTCTGGCCGGTGACGTAGTACAGCCGCGGCGGCACGTACGGCAGCACGCCCGAGTGCCGCTCGTTGAGCAGCGCGATGAGCTGGCGCGGCGGCAGGTTCATGTAGCGCGGCACGCTCTCGTACCAGCGGGCGCTGCGCCTGGCCGCCCGCTGCGAGACGCGGATCGCCGCGCGGCGCTCGCGCTCGTAGCGGGCCAGCGCGGCGTCCAGGTCGGTCGCCGAGTGCAGCGCCTCCACCAGGTAGGCGGCGTCGCCCAGCGCCAGCGCCGTGCCCGCGCCGATCGAGAAGTGCGTGGTGTGCGCGGCGTCGCCGAGCAGCACCACGTTGTCGCGGTACCACCTGCGGTTGGTCAGCGTGCGGAAGTTGAGCCAGCGCGCGCTGCCGCCCGACTCGGTCTGGGCGATCAGCGGGTGGCCGTCGAGCACCTCGGCGAACAGCTTCTCCAGCAGGGCCAGGCCGTCGGCCTCGCCGGCCGTGTCGAAGCCCAGCCCGCGCCAGGTGACGGGCGCGCACTCCACGATGAACGTGCTGTGGCCGGGGTCGTAGCCGTAGCCGTAGCCCCAGATCCAGCCGTGCGGCGTCTCGGTGAAGGCGAAGGTGAACGCGTCGAGCGCCTTGGTGGTGCCGAGCCACATGTACATGTTGCGGCCGACCGACACCTCGGTGCCGAAATGCTCGGCGTGCCGCTCGCGCAGCACGCTGTTGATCCCGTCGGCGGCCACCACCAGGTCGGCGTCGGCGAACTCCGTCTCCCGCGTGATCTCGTGCTCGTAGGCGATGTCCACGCCGAGGTCGCGGGCCCGCTCGCCGAGGATGTCGAGCATGCGCTGCCGTCCGACGCCGAAGCCCTCGTCGCCGTGCTCGACGGTGACGGTCGTGCGGTCCTGCACGTGCACGACCCAGCTGTCCCACCGCACCGACGACTCGCCGATCGCGCGGGCCGACTCGGGGTCGACCTCGTGCAGGTAGTCGAACAGCTCCTCCCAGTACGTCACCCCCCACCCGTAGGTGGCGCCGGCCGGGTAACGCTCGTAGACGGTGATCTCGTGGGACGGGTCCACGCGCTTCATCAGGATGGAGAAATACAGGCTGGCGGGTCCGCCGCCGACGCAGGCGACCTTCACAACGAGCTCCTCACCGTACTAAACGTCACCATTCAGGTGCAGAGAGTAGCAAGCGGTGGACGGCGAATCGGGACGCCGCGCCGCCGAGCAGGCCGAACGCGTACCTTCAGGAACTCTCAGGTCGAGGCGCGGCCAGGGCGGTCAGGTCGCCGGTTTCCAGGCCGAGAGGGGTGAACGTCAGGCACGACGGCCCAGGCGGCGGCCATGAGAGTCTCTGCCAAGACGTCGTTGCCAGCCGCCGGTGAGCGGGCCTTCAGCCGTCGATGCGGTGCGGGCTCGCGCTGCTGCGATAGAGCAGGGATAGCGGCTCGGCGGGGTCGGCCTGGGCGAGCCGGGTGGCGGAGCGGCCGACGAAGCGGGCCAGCGACCGCGCCAGATGCGGCTGGTCGAAGTAACCGAGCCGGTGCACGACCTCGCCGGCCGGCACGCCGTCCCTGATCAGCACCGCCGCGTGCCTGGCCCGGTCGATCTGCCGGACCGCGTTCCTGGTCAGGCCGGTGGCCGCGAGGAAACGCCGCTGCAGCGTACGCTCCGACACCCACGACACAGGGCCGCCCCCCGAGGCCACCAGCGGGTCGCGGACCAGCACCTCCTCCTGCGCCAGCCGCCGCACGAACGCCTCGGCGTCGTCGTAACCGGGCAGGTGCCAGGACGACCCCTTCAGGTGGAACGAGCGCCGGGTGGCGCCGGGGATCAGCAGGTTGCCGCCGACCAGCCGCTCGAACGGCAGGTGCGGCATCGAGACGCCGAGCGCGAAGCTGATGCCGAGGAACGTGGCGTCCTCGGGCACCGGCGCCACGCTCGCCCGCGTCTCCGGCCCCTGGACGGCCACGTGCGTCTCGCCGCGCTCCTCCCAGAAGACCAGGTCCCAGCGCGCCGAGGCGACCGACATCATCTCCGTGACGTCGCTGCTGCGGCTGCGCCAGACCCGCTCCACGTACGGCGAGTCGGACCGCCGGCTCTCGATCTCCAGCCCCATGCCGTGCTCACACCCGCAGTGCCGGGGGGAAGCCCGTCCAGCGCAGGTCCTGCGGCAGGTGGCTCATGTCGTTGAAGAACAGCAGCGAAGGCGGCACCTCGGGCCGGTAGAGGATGACGGTGAGGGCGCAGTTGCCCTGGTTGAGCCCCAGCCAGCGGGCCTCGGGCGCGCCGAGCGCGTGCCGGACGAACCAGGCGGCGAGGAAGTTGTGCGTGACGATCAGCTCGTGCGTCTCGACGTCGGCAGGGCCGGCGTGCCGGGCGATCGCCGCGGCGGCCAGCGGCGGGCCCGAGGTCAGCTCGGCGTCGGTGAATCCGTTGAGGAACGCCGCGTGCGCGGGCGGCAGCTCGTCGCGGGGCGGGGCGGCGGGGACGTAGTCGCCGTACAGGTCGCCGGTCCGCACCTCGGCGCCGGGCAGGTGGCGGGCCACGATCTCGGCGGTACGCGCGGCACGGGGGAGCGGGCCGTGATGCACGGCGGTGATGGGATGTCCGGCCAGCCGCTTGCCGAGCAGCTCGGCCTGCTCGCACCCCGTCTCGCTCAGCTCGCCCTCGTCGATCGCCGCGCCGTGCCGTGCCAGATAGAGATAGCGGTTCGCCACCCTTTGCCCCCTTCTTAGGTGAGAGTGAAGTGTGGCACACCAGGCCGTTTCACGGCAGCGAACCTTCCCCTGACGGCCATGCGGTGGTGTCGTCATCGTCAGTGATCGCGGGGGCGGATGGTGGGCCGGGGCGAGGGGCATGTACGGTGCGTTGTCGAGATTTCACGCACAGGAGTCATCGTCATGCCTCACCAGGCACTACCCATGGCCTGCCACGCCGCGGCCATCGCAGCGGTCCTGCTGGCCGTCACCACCGCGCCCGCCCTGCACGCCGGTCTCACCACCACCGACGACCCGGCGGCGCTGCCCGGGCCCGCGGGGCTCGAGGACCTGCCCGAGCTGGCGGCGCTGACCGTCCACCGGCTGCTGCTGGCCGACGCGGTCGCCGCCGCCGAATACGGCACCCCCGCCGCCAGCACCAGCACCCCCACCACCAGCACCCCCACCACCAGCACTGCCGACGACCTCACAGCCGAGCACGAGCTGTTCGACGCCGTCACCGAGCACTCCGTCGAGATCGGCCTGCCCGCGCCCACCGGCGTGTGGTTCTTCCGCGCCCAGCTGGAGGCGGCCAACCTGGTGCGGCGCGGTCTGCACGCCCGCTGGCAGGCCGAGCCCGCGCTGCGCCCGCAGCCGCGGC